>JBGTRS010000233.1:0-7178 GCA_041940665.1 Pyrinomonadaceae bacterium
GCGTTCTCTGATGCCCGTTTCTCAGTTGGTCTTGACGCGCCCGGCTCATTCCTTCGACGACCGGATTGACGAATTCGAGATGCGACGGATTCGACGCAAGCTGAATTTTTATATTCTTGCCGTGTTTCGTTTTTCGCTCACGAACCGCGCCCTGATGATATTTTACGTCGCCTTCATCCGCCGGAAACGACGGGTGCGAAGTGCCTTCGAAGACGGTAAAAATGCGTTCCGCCATATCGCCCGTGTCCGCGTCGCCGACGATGTTTGCCAGAACATTGAGCCGACCGCGATGCGCCATTCCCATAAAAATTTCCTCAACGCCGCGCTCGGATGCGCCCTCGACCAATTGATCGAGCATCGGGATAACGGTTTCACAGCCTTCGAGCGAAAAGCGTTTTTGCCCCAAATATTTTTTATGCAAAAATTGTTCGAATTGTTCGGCTTCGATCAGTTTCTGAAGCAGTTCCGTTTTAATTTCCTTTGAAAGCGGTTCGGTGTCAACAAAATGTTCCCGTATCCGAGCGCGAATCCATTCTTTTTCTTCCTTGCTCTGAATATGGCGGTACTCACTGCCGACCTTTCCGCAGTAAGCCTTTCGCAAAATTTCCAAGATGCGTCTTAAAGTCGCCGTTTTTTCGCCGTGCAGACCGCCGGTGATAAATTCGCGGTCCAGATCCCAGATCGTCAGACCGAAATTTTCCAGATCGAGTTCCGAAGCGTGCTGCGAAGTCATATTGAGCGGGTCAATATCGGCGAGCAGATGACCGCGAATACGGTAAGCGTTGATCAATTGCAAAACGTTCGCCTGTTTTTCCGCCTGTTCGCTGGCGCGGTCAATTCCGAACAGCGACGGATTGAAATCTTCCGCCCAATGCATCGGCGGATAATTTATTTCGAGGTCGGAAAAAATTTCGTTGTAGAAATTTTCCCTGCCCATCAGATACTCGTGAATTTTTGCCAGAAACAAGCCGCTTTCCGCGCCTTGAATAACGCGGTGATCGTAGGTCGAAGTCAAAGTGATCGTCTTGCTGATACCGATCTGCGAAAGCGCGGCGGAAGTCATTCCCTGATATTCCGCCGGATATTCGATCGCGCCCGTAGCGATGATGACGCTCTGCCCGGACATCAAACGCGGATTCGACGCGACCGTGCCGATCGTTCCGGGATTTGTTAAGGAAACGGTCGTTCCGGCAAAATCGTCGAGCGTCAGTTTTCCGCTTCGCGCACGGTTTACGACTTCATTATAAGCGTCGAAAAATTCCGCAAAATTCATCTTTTCCGTTCCCTTGATATTCGGAACAAGCAGATTGCGCGAGCCGTCTTTTTTCTCGATGTCAATGGCGATGCCGAGATTGACCAATTCGTTTTCGAGCCGCGACGGTTTTCCTTCGACAAAACCGTAGCCGACATTCATCTGCGGATATTCTTTGACCGCCTTGATGATTGCCCACGCGATGATGTGCGTGTATGAAACTTTTCCGCGACCTTTTTCTTTCAAATAATCATTGATGATCCGGCGGTTTTCTTCCAAAACCTTGACGGGCATATTCCGCACGCTCGTCGCCGTCGGAACAGTTAAACTCTGTTCCATATTTTCAACAATCACTTTCGACGCGCCCGTGATCGGTTTGACTTCTGTGCCTTCGCCGATTTTTACCGCCGGTTTGCTTTCTGTTTTTGGCGTTTCAACTTTTGCCGCAACCTCAGCTTTTTCACTTTCTTTATTTTCCGACGAACTTTGAACTTTGAACTTTGAACTTTGAACTTCATCTTTGCCGTTCAGCATTTCACTGAAAAACGTCCGCCACGATTCGTCAACCAAACCCGGGTCTGATTGGTAACGGCTGTATAAACCTTCGACATAACTGGCGTTCGCGCCAAAATTTTCCGCAATATATTCCGATATGTTTGTTACTTTTTCGCTCATTTTTAACCTCTTCGGGTAATTATTTCAATTTTAACGCAAAAGCGTATAAAACATAAATCAGGGCTTTGCACAAAAATTATTGAGAAAAGGAAGTCGGCTGTGCAACTCTGTGAAATCTCAGTAAACTCTGTGTTTAATGATAACGCTAAACACAAAGCGCACAGAGTTTTTCACAGAGTTCAAATAAAGAGCCGCAACTATTCAAACAGAGATTCTTCCGCTAAATTTAACGATTTTTGTGCAAAGCCAAGAGCCTGTTTACCAAGTAAACATAGGATACCAGATAAACACATGTGATTTTTACCTAAGCTGTTATTTAGTAATAATTTAACAATTACTTAGGTTGAAAAATGTATATCAAGTAACCAAACATCAGAATAATCTTTATAAAAAGATTTATTATAAATTATTGACTCTAAATTTAATTATTTCTTACTTTAACTGGTAGCGACAGTCGCCGATTCGGTTTTGGCACGGTGGTTGTTAAGTAAAAGTGCAAGACGAGGCAGATGGCTTCAATAAAAATTAAAGATTAGAGGAGAAGAAAAAATGAAAAACTTGAAAAAAATGATCGCAACATTCGGATTGGCTGCAATTTTGATGATGGGAGTTTCGACAGCGAATGGAAAAGCAGGAATGCTTGTTTCGGATTTAACCAGCGGTGATACAAATCAACCCTGCACCGAACAGAATGAAGATACCAAAACCGATTGGGGAATTATTTTGTCGGATTTCACGGGAGTAATCGTTCACGCTTTTACCGGAATCATCATCCATACCAACGCGGCGGAAACGCCGGTAGAATGTGGAGTAATCGTACACGCCTAAAGTTTTTGTCCATCACCCGGTGATGTTGACTAACTCCTGCCGGACAGCCTGGTTAAGAAATTAACAGGCTGTTTTTATTTTCAAAACAAAATAAAGGTATATGGTATTTCAAGCGGTGAGAGAAAAGTTAGATTATCCGGCGATTGAAACAGACAGGCTTTTTTTGAGAATGTTCGAGGCGAAAGATTTGGAAGCGGTTTACGCGCTTTTTAATGATTCGGAAGTTCAAAAATACCTCTCACCGAAAAACCGGCGGACCCGCCGTCAGTTGGAGGTTTTGCTGGAAAAGAATTTCAGATATTGGAACGACAAAGGCTTCGGATTATGGTGCGTAACCGAAAAGCGTATCGGGGAAATGATCGGCTATTGCGGTTTTCAAAGATTTGACAAAAGTGAAGATGTCGAAATAGTTTTCGGCTTTTTGAAAGAAAATTGGGGCAGAGGTTTCGCAACCGAAGCCGCAACTGCTTGTTTAAAATTCGGCTTCGAGAAACTTTATTTTAAGAAGATTTTCGCCGCGACAAATCCTGAAAATATTGCTTCTCTTCGTGTTTTGGAAAAAACGGAAATGACGTTCCTAAAAAAAGAATTTCATTATGAAATGGAAACCGTCATTTACTCGATTTCAAAAGTTTAATCGAGCGGAAGCCCGAGTTTGGCGAGAAATTCTTTGAATTTTTGATCATTATGAAGAGACTTAAATCTTGGATCAATTTTTATGGCGATAAGGTCAATATCATGTTCCTCAACTGCTTTGTTCAGCAGTTCGTAGGCTGTTTCCTTCTCTCCTAGAGCCAAATGAATCATTGCTAATTTTAATGAGATATGATGCTTATGCTGAAACTGAGTTTTAAGTTGTTCAATGATCTTTCTTGCTTTATCCGTTTTATTTGAAAGGGCATACGTATAGCCGATAAAGGAAAGAACATCGAGATTAAATTGTATTTCCAATGACTTATCTAAGACTTCCAGTGCTTCGTCAAATTCGCCCAATTCGGTTAGGACGGCTCCTAAAATAGCAAGGGAGATGTAATCGTCGGGTTCTAAATCAAGATATTCTCTTAAGTAAGATATGGCATTTGTAAATTGCCCCATCTTGAAAAACATTCTCCCGATATGCCTGTAACTATTGGCTGATAACGGGTCTAAAGTAATTAATTTATTTGCCTCTTTTAAAGCCTCCGAAAACTTTCCTAAATCCGTTAATGAAATCAAATAACGATAGCGGACGCTTACGCAATTAGGATTCAAAACCAACGCTGTTTGATAATGCGTCAGAGCCTCTTCAAATTTCCACTCGAATGCTTCCTTAACCGCGCCTAAAACGACTTGAACCTCGGCTATAGATTGATTCAGATTCTCAATAATAGATAAAAGCGGTTTGATTTTAGTCAGAGCTTCGCTATAAGAAATATAGTCACAAATATAAAGTAAACGAAAACTCTCAATCACTTCCACATACGAATAAATATTTAACGGATCGTGAGAAATTGATTTTTCAAAACAGTCTATCGCTTTATAAATAGATTGTTCTTTCTGGTTGTTCAAAAAATATTTTCCTTTTAAGTAAAGCCTATATGATTCATTGTTTTCGGTGATAAAATTCTTAAATGAGTTTTTTGTATTCGGTCTGATTTCGGAGCGCAGTTTTTCGGTAACGGCAGAAATTATTTCTTCCTGAATTTTGAAAACGTCCGAAAACGGCTGACTAAAATTAGCTCCCCAGATTTGTGAGTTTTCTACGGTATTGATCATTTCCACGCCTATCGTAAGATTGTTTTTTATTAACTTGATTCTTCCTGTTAAAATCTTTGAAACTCCGAGTTTTTCGCTTACTTCTTTAATATCGGCATCTTTGTTTTTATATCTGAAAACCGAGTTTCTTGCTATTACTTTGAGATTTGGGATATATGTCAGACTATTGATAATAGTTTCGGTTAGTCCGTCTGCCAGATATTCGGTTTCCTCATTATTTACCTCATTTTCAAGCGGTAATACGGCAATAGAATCGGAGAAGATTTGCTCCGGTAAGTTATTATTTAAAAATTTCTTTTCCGGGTTCGATATTTTTTTCCATTCATCCGAATCAACCGGCTGAACGGTTGCGACAAAACGATAACCCTCGCCCGGAACGGTTTCGATAAACGGGTCTGTTTTGCTCGCTAAAAGTAAACTGCGCAATTTTGAAATCTGAACCGCCAGATTACCTTCCTCGACAAAATTTCCGTTCCAAACTTTACCCAGCAATTCGTCTTTGGAAACGATTTTACCGTGATTTTCGATCAGAAACTGAAGAACGTCAAAGGTTTTAGGAGTTAAAACGACAGGTTTTCCGTCTTTGATCACCTGACGGCTTTCCGCATTTAGATAAATATGTCCGAACTTATAAATTTGCATATTTCAATCACAAAGGAAATGATTGCTTTAAAATCATAACACGATTTTACTTCTACAAATTTTAAAACTTTTCAGAACGGATAAGAACAATTAATCCCGGTTAAAGACTTCCCCCGTTTCACTTCCTTAATCTGTTTTCGAAACAAAATTCAATTTCTAGTTGAAACTAAAAAGTTCTATTAGACCGGATAGTTTGATTCTTTCAAGAGGTTGAACCGGAAATCCGAATGCGGCTGACAATACCTGTTGTTAATCGGAAATCCGGTTTACCTGATGGAAACGAGATTATAAAAAGGTGCTTTTTTATCTCACGCTCATCTTGCCTCACTCCGTTTCCGATAATTTTGGCAAGGAGCGGTTTTTGAAAACCGGGAAAAAATTATGAAGCAAAAATCTTCTGGACTTAAAAAGACGTTAAAGCAAACCGGAAAAACACGGCAAAATATTGCAAACCGAAAGCGGCAAAAAAGAAACAGTTCGCGGCGGGTATTGGTCATTTTGGGTTTGATGGTTTTGACGACATTTGGTTTCGGGGCGATCGCATCCTGGCGAAGTTTGCCGAATCCGGCAAGCGCGATGCCGACCGGCACGCCCCCGACACTGCCTTCGGACGCGCCAAGCCGCGAATATGTCTATGCCGGAAGTGCGCTGATCTCTACGGTCGAACCTTTTCGTGAACCGCCGACCGATCTGGCTGTTTGGCGACCGTCGAGCGGTGTTTGGTATATCCTCAACTCTCAACAGCAAATGGCGACACAGCAATGGGGCTTGGAAACCGACCTGACCGCACCCGGCGATTTCGACGGCGACGGTAAAACCGATTTCTGCGTTTACCGCCCGTCGAACGGCACCTGGTATATCATCAACAGCTCCAATTCGACAACACAATATATTGCCTTCGGAACATCGGAAGATATTCCGGCGGTGGGCGATTATGACGGCGATGCGAGATCGGATATAGCTGTTTGGCGACCGTCAAATCAAGTCTGGTATGTTCTGCAAAGCACAAATAACTCTATGTTTTCCGCCGCTTTCGGTTCGGGCGGCGACAAACCCGTGCCGGCTGATTATGACGGCGACGGACGTGCCGATCTAGCCGTCTGGCGTGATGGCACGGCGACCTTTTGGGTTTTTAAGTCAAGCGATAATCAAGCGACCAATTTTTCAATCGGACTTTCCGGCGACGAGCCGGTCGTCAGCGATTATGACGGCGACGGCAAGACGGATTACGCCGTGCGGCGCGGGAGCGATAATTACTGGCGAATCCGGCGTAGTTCGGACGGCGTGATTGACAGCGTAAATTGGGGTTTGGCTTCCGATATTGCCGTGCCGGGTCGTTATAACGATTCGCAGGATAGCGATGCAAAAGCGGACATTGCCGTGTGGCGACCGTCCACAGGAGTCTGGTATATCCTTCGCTCGTCGAACGGGACGATGCGGGCGCAACAGTTCGGACAAAACGGCGATAAACCCGTTCCGGCAAACTGGAACAGATAGTTAAAAAGGCAAAAGTAAAAAGGCATGAGGCAATAAAAATCGAAAAGAATCACAGAGCGAAAGAGGAGAAAAAAAATGCGTTCAACAAAACAAAATTCAGGAATAGCGCGGCAACTGACCAAAAGATTTTCACCTGCCATGAAGAAAGCAAAGCGGATCATCAGTTTGGGACTTACAGGCAAGCAATGGCTGGCGTGTCTGATGATTTGCGCGATGTTGCTTCCGGTCTTCTCGCTTCCCGTCAGTGCCTCGATCGGATTTACAAGCGGCGGCAACACCGGACTGTTCGCGCCGGTTAATGAAGAATTGCCGATCTGGACTAAAGTTTGGAGAGAATTGAACGCAAAATACGAAACTTTGACAACGGCGCATCGGGCTGAGAATGCTCTTTATTCCGATGATAAGAATAAGAAAAAGAAAAAAGAGGGTAAAGCTGACAAAAAAATAAGTTCGGACGAAAAGATCGAGAAAAAAGCGGCTGATGAAAAGATCGGGTTAGAAAAAAACGATGCGAAATCGGCTGAAAAAA
>JBGTRS010000234.1:0-7176 GCA_041940665.1 Pyrinomonadaceae bacterium
ACCGATTGAAGGAGACTCGGAAGAGTCTGCATGGCATTGGGCAATAGTTGTCCATATTGTTGACTCCGTTGGACCGTAAGCATTAAAAAAACGGCGCTCCGGCGACCAGCGTTTTACAGTCGAAACCGAACAAGCTTCACCAGCCGAAATAATGGTATGTAAAGATTGAAGATTTTCGGATTCAAGAGCTGAGAGAACGGATGGCGGCAAAGTCGCGATGTTGATGTTTTTATCACGCAGGAACTTAATAAACTCAGTTCCAGGCATTAAAACATTCCGGTTAGCCAAACAGATAGTAGCCCCACTTGTCAAAGCCATGCAAATTTCAAAGACCGAGGCATCGAATCTTTGCGAAGCAAACTGCAGAATCCGTGTTTCGGGTTGGACATTAAACCAATCTTTCTGCGCCTTTGAAACATTACAAAGCCCCTGTTGAGTTAATAACACTCCTTTCGGCTCCCCGGTTGTTCCCGAAGTGTAAATACAATAAGCAATATCTAGTTTATCGTTAATAATTTCAGGATTTTCTGTCGAAGTCTTTAAAGTTTTAAGTTGAAAATCTAGGGCGAAAACTGGTATCTCGAAGTCAAACACATCATCATTTGAGCTGATCAATATAACCTTGAGGTTTGAGTTTTTAATAATAAAATTGTTTCGCTCTTCCGGATCAGCAGGTTCGATTGGCACATAACCGGCACCGGATTTCCAAATCGCCAGAATACCGATAATATAATTTTCCGAAATAGTGGATTTGATGCCAATCAAATCTCCGGGCTGAATATTGTAGGTTTCTCTTAAAAAATGTGCCAGCTGATTTGCTTTGGTGTTTAAGGTTTGATAATCAAGTTTTACATCTTCATATTCAATCGCAATATTTTTCGGATAGAAATCGGCTTGTTCCTCTAACTTTTGCTGAATGAGTTGAGGAATAATCGGTTCAGAATAGGTAGTTTTCCATTCCTCCAGGCGCTGACTTTCGATGTCGCTCAAGATATGCAGCAAGGAAATTGGTTTTTCAGGATTTTCAACGACGTCGTTAATCAACACTTCAAAACATTCGGCGATTTGCTCGATATTTTCCGATTTATATAGAACAGGATTGTAATAAAATTCGATGCAGATGTTTTCTCCAGTGCGAATGCAGGAAAGCTTGATTTTTGAAGGGGCTGTCAAAGCCTGTTGCCGAATTACCCGTAATAGCATTGTGGCTAGATTACCATACGTCTGCTGGCGATTTTCAAACTCAAAGCCAACTGATAGCCAGTCCGGGTTGGAATTCGGGTTTTTGGTCTGGGCAGATTCGCTAAAACTTTTCTGATTTATTGGCAAATGGCGGTAATTATTCTCAACTTGGGCTATGACGTCGCTAAAATAAAAACTACCTTCCAGAAAAGTATTTAGTGTGATTACTTGTGTATAATTTCCCATCGCGGAGTGTAAAATTTCAATGTCTCGCCCGTCGAAAAAACAGTCGACATTAATATTTGACTGCCCCGTCAATCGCAAAAGTAAAATTTTCCAACAAGTTAGTAAAAAAATCTCGGGTGGGACACCAAAGGAAGTCGCCATTTTATCAATCTTTCCAACTAGGGCGAGCTTTAGCGGTTTTGATAGATATGAAGCAGAGTCTGAATTAGGATTGTTTATTTTCTCTTCTTTAGGCAGCAGAAAGTTTAATTTTTCTTTCGCAGGTAAAATATTTGAAAAGCAAATGGTTTCCTTATACTCATTCGACTCGGGTATGTCATGCTGTAGCTCTGCATAATCGACGTACTGCACAGGTTCGTCTAGTTGACAATTTTCACCCCGAAGAACCAGCTCATAAAAATAAACAAGCTCATTAAGCAGATTGTTGACGGTTCTGGCATCGGCACAGAGGGCAGGTAGACTAAAAATCAAACTATACTTGTGTTTGGATTGGATAATTAAAGATGCATGTAAAAGAAGAGGTTTTTCGTAAAAAAATAACCGTTCGCCGTGTTCTCTATAGAGAGACTTGATTTTTTCCTGTTGAAGCAGGTCGTCCAGATCGGTGACGTCAATAACTGGCAGAAAAAAATGATACTTGTCTTCGATCACCTGAAGCGGCACCGGAAAACCGTTCGGACAGATAAAAACCGTTCGAAAAATCTCGTGACGTCCGATGATTCGTTGAAAAGACTGTTCAAGGACGGCAATATCAATTTCACCTTCTAAAGAAACGACACAAATGATTCGATGGTTTTGACCATTTTGTGAAAGTTTCCAGAGATTTTCCTGTTGAGAGGAAAGCCTATATCCTTCATTTAATCCACCTACTGATTTCATCCCGCATTCTCTCTAAACTATAAGTCTCCAATCCAGAAGAAATTTAAGAAAATCTCTCTGCCCCGGTAAGATGCGCAACGCCCTTTGTTACGCTTTGCCGAGACGGTTTAGTTTTAAGTTCAAAATTCCCTAGCGATAGGAAAATCGAGCCGTCAAAATAACCGAATCATTCAATCATTTCCAGGTAAAGAAGTTCATTTTTGAATTGCCGGATTCAAAAGCTACGGCTGCCGAATAGTTGCTTGCAATTTCCAAGGCTTCAATTTCCCATCCCCCGCTTTCAAGGTTTGAATTTTCGAGGTCGACTAATCGCGCCCGTTCAGCCGGCGCAAAAGCTACCGAAAACTCCTTCAATGAAAAAGATAAACCTTTTCCATTAGCTTTAATAAATGCTTCTTTCCGGGTCCAACAATCAAAAAACGCCTTTTTCCTCAGATGTTTCGGAAGCGACAAAAGAACTTCATTTTCGGTTCTGGAAAAAAAATGTTGGGCGACTTCCGATTCGTCAAAATCGTTTCGAATAAATTCAATATCAATCCCAACCTGCCGGTTGTTGCTAACCGCCAGCAATGCCCAGTCGCAGGAATGGGAAAGATTGAAAAATATTTTCGAAGCACTGTTCTTTAAAAACGGTTTGCCGAATGAATTTTCTTTATACTCGACATTGCACGGCTGACATTTAAGATACTGGGCTAAAATCTCACGCGTCGCACCGTGTGAGATAATATAACCTCGACGGTCTTTTTCAAAACGAAATTTATTAGCCTTTAAAAGCTCATTTTCACTAAGAAAGGTTGCCAAAATATCAAACGTTTCGATTTGTGCCCGCAAAGAAATTCTCCAAATATGTAAATCGAAAGTTTCCGGGGATAGTTCTTTAACGTAATCAAGCTTCATGCAATTTTTGAATTGATAAATGATTGACGATTACCGCTTGGGTCAAAAAAATCGACCAGCTCCTTATTAATTTTTTCTAATAATGGCAGAGTTTGTGAGAGAATAAAGAAGTGATCTCCGCCAAAGATTTTTATCGAAAACTCGGTATTTGTTTGCTCACACCAAGCTTTCAGGTGAACACCATCAACGCTCTGGTCCGAATCGCCGCCGAATGCGACAATCGGAAATTCAAACGGTTCTTCGGGCTGATAGCGGTAATGATGCATCAACTCAAAATCCGCTCGTAAAGTCGGTAATAGTAGCTGCATCATCTCTGAATCCTCGAGCAATTCCAACGGAGTTCCTCCCAAGAGCTTGAGCTCTGAGATCAGATCGCTATCTGGCAGATTGTAAACTGGCTTCTCAACTTTATAAACATGCGGTGCCGCACATCCCGAAACAAAAATAATTTGGGGTGTTTTCATTGCATTTTTCCGCCAAAACCGCGCGAGTTCGAAAACCAAGATAGCTCCCATACTATGTCCGAAACAAGCAAACGGTTTATCCTGAAAAGGGATCAGCGCGGCTGATAGACTTTCAATCAAGGGTTCGATTCGCTTAAATGGCGGCTCAAACAGGCGTTTCCCATGCCCCGGTAATTGAATTATGCCAACCTCGCTCCAAGTCGGAAGATACTTAGACCATTCCCCAAAAATATGCGGACCGCCGCCGGCAAAGGGAAAGCAAAAAAATCTTATTTTGGCTTTATCATTCGGCTGCCGTAAGATGAGCCAATCCGATTTTTTTTTTAATTTAACCTCATTGTTTATCAATCTTACCACAATACCTGTTTAATTTTCGGCTACCGTTCTTTCATCCATTTTCTGTCGCAGACTGAGTGGGCGCATATCGATCCAGACTTCCTCAATATAGCTCAGACATTCCTTTTTCGTGCCTGAAACTCCGACCTCGCGCCATCCCAGCGGCAGATCTCTTTCAGCAAACCAAATCGAATATTGTTCTTCATGATTAACAACAACTTTATAAATTATTTCCTCGTCTTCGTTCATAGTAATCCTCAACTTAACTTCTACATTATTAATTAATAAATCGAACAAAAATAGACAAACCTGTTTGTGCTGAACATGACATCCGTAATGACCCCATTTTTGTCCTGCCTTTAAATGAATATTTCTTTTCGGGCAAATAACCTTTCGGCAATCAATCCCTTATCGCGACAATCACTAACCAACCTATTTGACTCATTTATGCGCACGGAGTCCTTAACTTCAGAGTCAATACTTAATATATATGAAAGCCAGGGTTCTAAACCCATGGCATAAATAAAAACTTGTTTACAACAAAGCTTCATTATCATATCCACAGCTCTTTCATAATTCGATGCCGAGCCGCTTCGGGAGTAATCCATCTCTCTGTTCAGAGTATCAGTTAATAAAGCGCCGTAATACCAAGTTAGGGGAGCCCCGTCGCATTCCATTCCTAAAAACAAAATGTCTACCTCACCAAATAGATTTTTTATGCTCTCGAACAACATCGGTTCCAGATTACAGGAATCCGCAGCAACGTAAATGGTCTTTTCCATTAAACGAAGTAAATAGGTTATTCTGGCGCGAATATTCAAATCATGGTGCTCTCCTATAAAGGGCAGACCCGTAATGCTTCCGCCGATAATTTCTAAACATTCAAACTCATCAATTTCTATCACATTGGCAAAACCGATATTTTTTAAAAGCAGCTTGAGCGAAGGATCGGCAAGAGTGCCACTATTAGTTTTGGGAACGACAATACTCTTAATTTTATGACGCAGCTGAAGAAGTGATTCTAAAACTATATGATCCAAATGATTATGTGTGATAAGGACATAATCAATGACCTCCGGCAAATCCGCATAGGTATAACGAAGTATGTCGGTAGGATATTTATAACTTATTAAAGGGTCGCTGAGAATACTTAAGTTATTAAACTGAATTAACAAACAAGCATGTCCGAAATAGCGTATTCTAATCCCCTCACCTTCATAACTTTTATTTTTGGAAGGAGTAACTTCCGCAGTCAGGAAATTTGAAAACAAATTTGCGGAGTTGTCATCCAGCTCGAGCAATTCTTTTATCTCACCAAAACAACGAGGAGTTTCTCTGAGTCTAAAAAGCTCGTCAACTTTTTCATCATTAAAAGGAATCTCAAAAATCAGGTAATCACTGCTTTGAAGTCGCGGGGTGCTTAAAACGAAAGGGCGGATATCTTTTTCAACTAGCGAGAAACCTAAACTTTGCAGTGTTGGATCGTAAAAGGGACTTTTATACAATAATCCTTCGATAAATCGAATCGAAGGATTATTGTTTAAATCATAAACAATCTCGACATAGTTTTTAAGGATAGCGGGAATTTTTTGATACAAAGGTTCTAACGAGAAGCCGCGGGCTTCAGTTTTTAGAAGCTTGTCTAGAAATTTGACGGCCTCCGCAAACTCTATCATTTTTGCCTGATTTCTGAGAGTTTTATCGAGAAGTTCCTTAATCTCCGCGACTCTGTTCTTTTGATAATTTATAAATCGACCACCCATTAAAGTGGGTTCTGAAGCGGCAGAGGCGTGCATGTCGGGTGATAAAAGATATGATTTCATAACTTTCACATACAAATTAGCAGTGAACATTGCGGCTGAGGCAGGCGGAATAACAAAAGAAACTGCATACCATTGGTTGAGTAGCGCTTCAACTTGGAGATTTTGTTTTAGATATAGTTGTTCTCTTTTGCTCATTAGTTTTTCTATGTCAAAACTTGATACTTTTACGTTTTCCAGACCTTAACTTTTGAGAAAACAAACTTCTTTGCTTTAATAGCTGTGTTTCTCTCATTTCATCTGAATCAATCTTTAATAAATTAATCCGGGCATTTGGCTGTTCGGCGATGCTTTTCAGTAGGATTTCAAACCTAAGCAACGTTTGATTGATAGTAAAGAGATCAAATAAATCGGTACTATAATTTATTTGAACTCTTAAACCCCGCTCACCCAAATCAGTAATAGACATTGCCAGATCAAATTTTGATTCTCCGTTATCCGTCTCAATGCGCGTCATTTGTAGACTGCCGACGCTCAAGGTTTCTACTGGATAGTTATGAAGACCGAATAATACTTGAAAAAGAGGATTGTAGCTTAAACTCCTTACTGGTTGTAAAGTTTCGACCAGTTTTTCAAATGGAACATCTTGATTTTCATAGGCATCCAAACACATTTTCCGTACTTGTTGCTGAAAGTCAATAAATTTCAGATTTTCTTTAAACTGAACACGCAAAACCAGAGTGTTGACAAAGAAGCCGATCAAGCCTTCCGTTTCTATCCGCTCCCGGTTTGCAATCGGTGAGCCGATTGCAATATCCGTTTGTCCGCTGAGCCGGTGCAGCAGGACATAAAAAGCACTCAATAAAGTCATAAACAGGGTCGCTCCCTGCTCACGACTTATTTTCTCTAATTTTTGCCTGACCCCGACATCAATTAGTTGAAACAGCGTCGCCCCCTTGTAGCTCTGAATCGCGGGGCGTGGTCGGTCGGTCGGCAGATTCAAGACCGGTAATTCTCCGCTCAGCTGTTCGCGCCAGTAATTTAACTGTTTTTCCAGCACTTCACCCGCCAGCCACTCTCTCTGCCAGAGAGCATAATCGGCGTATTGGATCGGCAGCTCCTCGAGCGGCGATTCCTCCCCGCGCAGGTAAGCTTCGTATAAAGCGGCGACCTCTTTGATGAGCAAGCCGAGCGACCAGCCGTCGGAAATGATGTGATGCATCGTTAACATCAGAACGTGATGCTCAGGAGCCAGTCTCCATAACTTGACGCGCATCAGCGGTCCGGTCGCAAGATCGAAAGGCTGTTTGGCTTCTTCATTGATTAACTGCCGGACAACTATCAAACGGGAGTCTTCGGGAAGTTCCTGCAAATCAACGGGGGAAAGAAGCAAAGTTGTCGGCTGATTGATG
>JBGTRS010000235.1:0-7176 GCA_041940665.1 Pyrinomonadaceae bacterium
CGCTGTAATTTTTCCCTTGATCTATAGGGTATTTTCCACCAGTTAAGACTGCAATAGTATTTGCCATATAGGCAGGCATCATTATCCACATCACAATCCAGAATGTTTGAAGATTAGTATAATCATCACTTAGATTCATTACATTCCACCGAGTTCACTTTTCAAATTTTCAATTATCTTTCTGGTCGCGTCATCGGACTCGCCGTCGGCAATTATTATTTCCAGAAGTTCCGACGGATAGCTCTGGGCAAAGACAGCCCGCAACCCGCGTTCGATAAAATCCGCTTCGTTGCGAACCGGCATAATAATCGAAACAAACGGCTGTTCGGTTTTTGATTCCTTTGGAGTCATAAATTAATTTGTCATCTCGGCGTTCTTCAAAATCCGTTCCGTCACCCGTTCGATACTTTCGCCCTGCCCGAAAATCCGTCCGAAAATTTCGACCGAGCTGAGTTTGCCGATAAAATACGGGTCTTGCGTTTCGATCATAAAATCCAGAGCGTCGCGGCTTAGAGAAAGATTTTCGCTGACCCAGCCGTCCTTGAAAAAATCGCTTTTGACGCGAACGGATTTGAGCCCCGTCATCGGAAAACCCTTTTTCTTTTTATGGACGATCTCTTTCGGCAGAAACTTTTTGGCGATTTCCCTGACCATCCATTTATCCGTCAGAAACGGATGTTTATAGTTATGAAACCGCGGCGTCGTGCCGATCTTGTATTTGGTCGGCAGGTTGATGGCGAACTTGACCAGGTCTTCTTCCAGAAACGGAAAGCGTGCTTCGATCGAAGCCATCATTCCCATCCGGTCGTTTCTATGCAAAAGCGTGGTCAGATGATCGCCGAGCATCTTCAGCGTCAGGTATTGCTCGCGTCTTTGTTTGTCGCTTAAGAAATCGAATTTCTCCGAATTTTCTTCCGAACCGCGGGGCGATTCAAAACCCTGGACGATCTGATTGACGAAATCCAGAGAATTCGCCTTCCCGTTCGGGAACAGATAGCCTTTCAGTTTCGGAACGATTCCGTATAGAGACATCAGAGCGTTGACCGGAAATGCCGCAAACTTATTAAATCTCTTGGTCAAAAGCTGCGGATAGCCGAGAAACAATTCATCCGCCCCTTCGCCCGTTAAAACCGCCTTGACGTTCATCCGGCGGGCGAGTTTGGCGACATTTGCAAACGGTATCGAATTGGCGTGAACGACGATCGGGCATTCGTAAAAGTAGGTAACTTCCGCCCAGTCGGTCAGAAGCATCTCCGGCTCGAAACGGTAATCGAAAAGTTCGGAATCAATGTGCCGTGCCAAAGTCCTGGCATCTTCAAACTCCGAATTCGGCCCCGTTACATTGGCGGTAAATAATTTGAGTTCGGGATAAAATCCGTTGGCGATCGCCGAGATCAGACTCGAATCAATTCCGCCGCTTACGAAAGTTCCGAGCGGAGCATCGCTGACGAGCATACTTTCGATGCTTCCGACAAATAGTTTTTCAAATTCCGAGACGACTTCCGGGCGGGAGCGTCTGTCTAATTCCTTATAAATTTCCGGCTCGAAATCATCGATCGCCCGGTAATAATAAAACAATTCGGGCTGGTCGGATTTTGAATTTATCTTCAGATACGTGCCGGGTTTGACCGGAAAGACGCCTTCGAACATCGTGTAATCGCTCGATTTTTCGGCGATGCCGTTGATCGCAAAAAGCGTCTTGATCGGATCGAGTTTGAGTTTCAAAGTCTGTGCCAGAGCCTTTATTTCCGAACTCCAATAGAACGAACCGTTCTGCTGATGATAATAAAGCGGTTTGATGCCGAGCCGGTCGCGGGCGAGCCAGAGCTCGTCCTTTTTCTTATCATAAAAAGCAAAAGCGAACATTCCCTTGATCTGCTTTAAGCATTTTTCGATGCCGTCGTAGATCAGTGAATAAAATAAAACCTCCGTGTCCGAGGTGGTTTCAAACCGGATCTTATGTTCGTCTTCGAGGCGTTTTCTGATTTCTTTGAAATTATAGATTTCGCCGTTATAGACCAGTGTGAAATCTTCGTTCTTAAACGGCTGATTGGCGGCGGACGACAGATCGAGCAAACTCAGACGGTTGTGCGACACACCGATCCTATCGAGCCCGATAAAGCTGAAGTTATCGGGACCGCGATGCGTCATCATCGTGCCGAGCGTTTCGACCAGTTCGAGCGAAACCTCGCGTCCGTTCTTATTGTATATTCCTGCAATTCCGCACATTTTTAAATAGTATCTACTGACTCAATCCGGCTTTTTCTTCCGCCGAAAGATTACAGACCACCGCCCGAAATTTTCCACGATTCGTTCGCGGAATTTGCGGAAGATTTTCAAACCTGACTTCCATATCGCCCATTCTTTCCCGCAGACGGTCGGCCAGATCCTCTAAATTTTTCTGATCGAAGTTTTCAGCCGGAACATATTTGACGACCAGTTCTTTGAGAGAATTTTGCACTATCTGAGCCTCGATTACCGGCAGATCGTTCTTAAAGACCGGATCGAGCCGTCCGATCCTTCGCCCGTCCGTTGTGTATAGAACATCGTCATTGCGTCCTTCGATCTTATTTAACAGAGGCAAAGTTCGGCCGCAGACGCATTTTTCATCCGCTAAACTGCCGCAATCTCCGACGCGGTAGCGAATCAAAGGCATATCGGGATTCACCAGCCCCGTGCAGATAAAATCACCCGTTCCGCTTTTTTCGTTTTCGATTTCCAGAATTCCGGCATCCGGCCATTGATGCAGATTTCCCTCCTCGCATTCGCTAGCGGCGGCGACCATTTCCGCCATTCCGTAAGTTTCCCGCACCGGACAATTGAAGGCCTCCGAAATTATTTCCCGCTGATATGCAAGAAGCGGTTCGGCATTCGTGATGACGACATCCATTTTCAAGTCTTTCCGGTTCTGACGGACGGCCGCCTGAGCGATCGTATAAATTGCCGATGAATAGCCCAAAATGTAATTGACCCGATATTTTTTTAAGGCCTCGAGATAATTTGAAACCAGATCCGGTGCGAGATGATAGCTCGACATATAAAGCTGATTTAGTCCCGCATTCCAAACCCAGAAGGGCGGTTTTTTCTGCCTCACGGGCGTCACGAGTTGCCCGCCGAGAATCGCCCATCTATCTTTTTTTGAAACTCCATACCAACGCCGCCAGCGGGCTTCGGACATCGCATACCAGTATTTCACCGTATCGGACGTCATCCACAGATCGAGCGAAGTTCCGGTCGTCCCGCTCGTGTGATCGCAAAACATCTTGGACAAGTTGCGATCATCGGCCACAAATTCCTTTGAGCTTTCCCGAAGGCTCTGTTTTTCCAGAACCGGCCAGTTTTCCAAATACTCCCACGAAGATTTATCGCCCTTTCTCCGGCGTTCGTTCCAGGCGTCTTTATAAAAAGGAACCTGCGTCGCGGCTCTCTCTAGAATGAAAGAAAGCCTCTGCTCCCGCCAATTCTTCCATTGTTCTTTGCTCCAGTGATCCCGCTCCAGAATTTCTTCGACCAGCTTTTCCGTATTGGCATCATACCGCCAGGAATTCAGATAATATCCGCGTAAACTCGCGGCCAAACTGCGAGCCCACGGCGGGAGTTTATGATAGATCTGCAGAGATAGACTCATAGTTTACTTTCCAACTTCTCCGAAGCGATCTTGTTTTCGAAAATTCGGGCGTTGTTCTTCTTGACCGATCTTTCGCCGGCAACCTGTAAGATCAGATTTTCCCATTCTCCCTGAACTTTTGACCAATCCGATTTTTCGGCGATCGCTCTTCCGTTTCGGGAAATTTTTCGCGTCAAGTCGGGATTATCGAGCAGTAATTCGATATTCTTGACCATTGCCTTAAAATCATCGTCGGGAACGAGCAGGCCGTCTTCCCGATGATTTATTAAATACGGCAAACCGCCGACGTCCGTAGAAACGACCGGCAAACCCAAAGCCCTGGCTTCGACAATCGAAACCGGCATATTGTCTATCCGGTTTGTATTTATATAAATGTCGGATTCGGCCAATTCTCTTAATTTATTTTCCGAATCCAAAAACCCGACAAAGCGGACTCTGTCCGAAAGTTCCAATTCTTCGGCCATCTGTTTGAGACTGTCTTCCAGTCCCTTATCTTTGCCGGCCATCGTCAAGGTCGCATCCTGCCCCCGCTGACAGAGTCTCTGAAGAACTCTGATCGCCATTTCCGGGTTATATATGGAATGAAAACTCCGCATCCAGATAAGTTTCGGCGAGATTTTGCTTCGCTTCCGGAATTCGTATTGACTGATGTCAACTACATTCGGAATGACTTTGATCTGATAACCCCATTTTCCGATCTGTTCCGCCAAAAAACGGGACGGAGCGACGATAACGTCCGCTTTATCTAAAGCCGATCTCGTCCAACGCGGATATTTTTTGATGAATTCCGGCAAGTTTCCGCCGTGCAGAACCAGGATCAAAGGCAATCCGAACATTTTACAAAGCGTGGCGACCGTGTTGGCGACCACGAAATTCATCCCGCTGTAAACTTCGATCAAGACGACATCAAACTTTTTTCTGCCCTTGACCAGAGTTTGGACGATCTCCGTAAGACGTGCCGCCCGGTTTAATTTCGAAGAGGCGGAAGTCACGCGGCAACCGTCATTTTCAAACAGATCGGCGACAATTTGCCCCTGCGTGGTAATAAAGCCCTCATTTCGCCCGAGCATATTGCCTAAAAAACAGATATTCAATTGCTGTAGTTTCATTTTCTTGTAAATTTTGCCGGAAGATCTATTTCAGATTTTTGATCATATACCCTTTCCACACGTTATCTTCCGCCACTTTTTGCCAGCTCAGTTTTTCGTAAAACCTGACCGCCTTGTGATTTTCGGGGCTGACGGTCAATTCTATCTGCTCAAACCCGCATTTTTTCGCGTCCGCTTCGGCATCGTTCATCAGAAGTTTGCCGATTCCCAAATTCTGGTATTTATTGGAAACCGCGATCGAGAGTATCCCGTAGGGCAGTTGTTTTTTCGGCTTATTTTCTTTTTCCTCCGACGGTTTCTTTTTATTAAAACGTCGGAGAATTTTCACACCCGAAACCAGCCGATTTAAAAATAAAGAATTAAAAAGAAGCCAGGGATGAAGCAAAACTTCTTTGACCAAAAATGATCTGTTCTGCCGGAGAAAGCCCGATGTGCTTCCGTCAAAAACTCCGCTAAAGGAAAAACCGGCACAATTATCACCGACAAAAGCCCCGACGGCGTGAACATTCCGATGCGGTCCGGTCAATTGCCATAGATAATACCGCTCGACTATCGCCGACCCCAATTTGGTCAAAGCACTGTCGGAAAAAGAATCAATATGCACTTCGGCAATTTTTTCCAGATCGTCAATCGCTATTTCCTTTAACACAACTTTTGCTTTTTCTTCTTTATTGCTCATTATTCTTCTCCGGCTCGGATGTTTGCCACGGGTGCGGTCTTCGCGGAGGACGCAGCTTTCTGAATTTTCTCGGAGGACGTTTCCGTTGCAGAACATAGATCGTTATAAAACTGAGTCCCCACAGAAAAGACGGTGCCGCCAGACGCATTCCGGAGTTGAGCATAAATAATCCGCTCCACACGATAACTCCGCCCACCAAAGCTTTACCAAAACTGAATTTTTGCCGTTGCAGGCTAAAAACAGCGGTAACAATAAGAGCTAAAAGTGATAAAATGCCCAGAATTCCGTGTTCCGAAACAACTCTGGTAAACTCCGTATGGCTGGCTGATGAATATCCCAAAATCTCCTCGCGGCCTACTCTGGCTTCGCCGACGCCCGTACCTAAAATCGGATTATCAAAAAACAAAACAAAGTCCGATTCGACAATTTCAAATCTGTTCGTAGTTCCTTTGTCCTCAAATCTTTCCTGAAGTTTTCCGCCGGTAAAATCATTCATATACGGAAATATGAACACCATAAATATCAAACCCAACCCGACGATCGGAATAACTCTTTTGACGGTTTTACTGAGGTTTTGCATCTGAAAAAAAGCAACCGCCAAAGCCGCCCCGAGAGCCGCATACATTCCGCCGCGGGAAAACGTCATCACGCTTTGAGCGGCGAAAAAGACCGTAAAAACCCCGAGATAGATCATATTTTTCAGATCATTCTTAAAGATCAAAAAACAGGTTAAGTTACACACCAAAAAGTTGTTATCAAAATGTATACGACTGATAAGAGAAAAGTTGATTAAAATGACATTGATAAAGAATGTTTAGTTTTATAGCTAGTCAAAGATAATCCTAAAGTTATGAAGTTGCATGACAGAGGTTATGCCAAATACAAAAATGAATAAGTTCAATTTATCGTCTAAGATATTGCAGTCAATGGTGATTTGATGTAGCAAGTTCTATAAAAACCTTTCTCATTTTCGATGACAATGTTTTACATGTAAGAGTTGCTTATAGGACTGTAAGAATGTCATGTTGACTAAGGTATTGTCCATCTCGACATCAAACCAGACAATTTATTTCTTGATCAAAACTATCATATAAAAATAGGTGATTTTGCGTTTGCAAATCAAGCTGAACCTCTACATACCGATGTAAAAGGAAGTTATGAATATAATGCACCAGAATTATTTAAATGCATGCAATATGTGGATTGTTAATATGATTATATGTTTTATATACAGTAATTTATATTGGACAATATCTTGGTTTTTTTTCTTCATAATACATATTTAATGTTTCTTTTGTTAATGTATTTTGATACTGCTGCACCTCTTTTTGTATTTCAGTTGCAAATTTGGATATGTCCTTAGATTTATATATTTGATGTTATTCTTGTGACGTTTTGCTGTGATGATGTTGAGTTTATTTACGAGTGAATAAATAAAAAGTTGGAGGCTATTCAATAGCGTAGGGTGGTGGACAATAGCATCCTAACCCCAACATAGGTGCCAGCAAAGCCATGATGCAAGGCGCACAAAACAGTGGGGTACTTGGTGGCTCAAACAATGCACCGAACACAAGAGGCTACTCTCCTTAAAAACCCAAGTGGAACACAGATAACCAGGCCAAGAGGACATACAAACTCAATCAATGAATGATATAATAAAAATTATATACCTAATAATAAAAAGTTTATATTGTTTTTAATTCCGAGTCTAATACTATTAATAAAGGTAATTTCATTTATTAGGGGTTTTGGGGTTTTGG
>JBGTRS010000236.1:0-7161 GCA_041940665.1 Pyrinomonadaceae bacterium
GGCCGCCAACGTTGGACTTTAGATAGAATTGAAGATTTTGAGTTAATTAAAAAGATAATAGAAAGAATTGACAAAAGACCGATTTTGATGAAAGATGTATTAGATTTATTATCAAATGAACCAGAATTAATAAAAATTAATGCGCACATACCTGCAAATGAAGGTATGTTAAAATCAGTAAAAAGTTTTGAGAGAAAAATTATGCTGAACAAAATCTTCTTGATCGTAATTTTAGCCGCAATTTTGATAACCGGTTTTTTTACGTTTTACTCATACAGTTGGCTGCAAAGCATCGGAAACCCTGAAATCGCTGCGGAAAATTTCTCATATTTTTCAAATATCGGCTGGATCATTTTATGGTTTTCCTTTTTGGCATTGCTCATCATTGCAAATCTCCTGATGTGGAAGAAAGATAAAACCTGGTCTGTCTGGGCGGCCTTTGCATTTTTCGCGTTTTTTATGATTCTCCAGACGATCTGGCTCTCGACGGCACTTTTAAATTTCAAACAGGCAAACAATCTGACCGAAAGCATTTTTACATTTACACCGATAGTCGGAGCATTGACGGTCATCATTATCGGAGTTGCCGTATTCGGAAACCAATTTCTGCTTTTCCGTATAAAAGAAAAATTATTCGGCAATCAGGCGGAAATTTCGGATGAAGAAAACGTGTGAATTTTTAATATATCCAAATAAAAAAAGCCGAAATGTTTCGGCTTTTTTCGTTTTTGAACAATCGGGACGGCGAGATTTGAACTCACGACCTCTTCCACCCCAAGGAAGCACGCTACCAGGCTGCGCTACGCCCCGTTAATTCATAATCAGATTATTGCTGTCAACGAATTATGTCAAACCTGCGGGTTAGTATTTGCTGATATGCTTTTCGGCTTCGGCGGTTTGATCTGTTTTTAATATCTCTCTTATTTCAAGCAACTGTGAAGTCAGTGATTTCAGGGCGTCTCTTTTCTCTTCATCCAAACCATATTCAAAACTTTTATCGGAGTCAGTTGGCGAACTCGAATCAAGTTCCAATTCCTCAATTTCGAGTTCTTCATCCTCGATTGACTCGATGTCTTCAACAGGTTTTATATAATCAGACTCTTCCTGCGGTTCGGAACGGACGATTTTCAGTTTACTCGTTTCCCGCATTTCCGCCTGCAGACGTTTTTTCGCCCCGGCGATCGTATAGAGATCTTCATACAGCAAATCTTTTATCCGCAAGGCGATCTCGACATCACGCCGCCGGTAAGTTCTTTGTCCGGAACGGTTTTTTTGCGGCGAGAGCATCGGGAATTCCGTTTCCCAATAACGCAGAACGTGAGCCTGCACATCAACGATGTCGCAGACTTCGCCGATCTTGAAAAAAATTTTCTCCGGTATAGCCACTGAAGGTTGTCCCATTTGATCCCCTGTTTGTGTTAAAGTTTTTTATAAATAACGCCGTCGTTATTGTAAGTATTTAATAAATTTGTGTCAATAAATTTTCTATGCAAACGGAATTTGAGTTTATCAGCAAAATAAAAAATCGTTACGGATTATCCAAAATCGGCGATGATGCGGCGGTTTTGCCAAAGGATGATCAAACCGATCTGGTCATTTCATCCGATATGCTGGTTGAAGATATAGATTTTCGGCTCGACTGGTCAAAACCAAAATTTATCGGACATAAATCTTTAGCGGTTTCGATTTCCGACATCGCCGCGATGGGTGCAAAACCCCTTTGGTCATTGGTTTCAATCGGAATTCCTGAAAAACATTGGAAAACGGATTTTCTTGATGAATTTTATGACGGATATTTTCGTTTGGCTAAAAAATTTAAAGTGGAAATTATCGGCGGCGATTTATCCAAAACACCCGATAAAATAGTTGTCGATTCGGTAGTTTTAGGTGAAGCCAAAAAAGGAAATGCGGTCTTGCGTTCGGGTGCAAAAGCCGGAGATTTGATTTTTGTAACGGGTGAACTCGGAGGTGCTTCGGCTGGACTAAAACTATTGGAAAATGGTGTTTTATACGTAGATTCCGCAAAAATTTGGCAAAAAGATTTAATACTTAAACAACTCAATCCATTTCCGCAAAATTTGGAAAATTTTTCAAATTTTTTTACTTCAATGATTGATTTGAGCGACGGACTTTCGAGCGATCTGATGCACATCTGCAAAGCAAGCAAAGTCGGTGCAAAAATTTTTGCGGAAAAAATTCCGATTCATAAAAAAATCGAAAAACTTTCCGACGCAAATTTTAAGAAATTCTTATCCGAAAAAATGGATAAACTGGATTTTGCACTTCACGGCGGTGAAGATTTCGAACTCCTATTCACGATCAACCCGAATGATTTTGAAAAATTTTCACAAAAATTTTCGAGCCGATTTTCGCACATCGGAGAAATTACTGAAATGCCCGAAATTATTGAACTAATCCGCGATGGAAGAAGCGGGATTTTGGAGCCGAAAGGCTTCCGGCATTTCTGAAAATCTTGAATCTTGTGCAAAAAAGTCTTGACACATTCGTTAAAGTTATGGTTATACTTTTTACCGTTTGCTGATTAAAGCAAAGTTCAAATTTTTTTTTTAGGAGAAATCAAAAGTGATTCAAACTTGGCAACATACAAGACAAAAGACAAACGGCTTGCCCGCGATTAAACAGATGCGGTATGGCGGCAGTCTATTTGTATCGTTTTGTGCAAGTTTTGAAAATTCAGATTATCCGACCAACCTCCGTGGGTTAAACATAACGGAGAGAAAGATTTAAGAAAGCGGGAGCGGCATTACGTTTCCGCTCCCGAAATTAAAAAATAGAGAGTTTTACGAGAAAATAAAACTCGAAAAAGATTTTAGGAGCGGTTACGCAAAGAAGTTCTCGAAAATGAGAAATCAGAGCGTAACCGCTTTTTTGTGATATTTGACAACTGAATAACCGAAAAACACGTTTTGAGATTACGCTGCGGGTTCGCTCGAAGATGAGGAATCGGCGGGTAAGGCTCAAAACAAAAACGGAAAATAAAAAAGGCAGAGAGTCTTGGAAAGATTTACTTCTTCAAATAAAAACTTTGGCGAGTTCTCCGAAGAAGTAAATTTTAGCGACTCGAAATTCAGGCTGATTTAAGTCTGAACTTTTTGTCTTGCGTAGCTCTCTGCCTTTTTTATTTTACACACAAACAAACAATTTTACGATGTGGATGTAGTTCAACGGACAAGAACGATGGTCTTCCAAACCGTAGATGCGGGTTCGACTCCCGCCGTCCACTCTTACGATTTTGGATTTTAGATTTGCGATTTTGGATTCGCTTGAAAAGTCTAAACTCCAAATTTACAAAACACCTTCCCGTGTTCTCACAGTGGTTTTTGTCTTGTCTTTAACGCTTTTACAGTTGCGTGGGCAGTCGCGGAATTCGCACCGCGTTCCCTTGAACTGTTTGCTCTTTTATTGGTCTTTGGTCTTTGGCTTTTGGTCTTCGATTTGTTTGTTTGAGTTGTAAAACTTCTCTAACAAATCAAAGACCTAAGCCCAAAGACCAAAGACCGTTTTCAATAAATCGTCGTAACTCTGACATTTTCCGTCAGAGGATTTCTGTCCAATAAAACCCGGACACCGAAAACTTTCCGTAAATTTTCTTCCGTTAAAACTTCCTTCGGGTTGCCTTGGGCCGAAATTTTCCCGTCTTTCAGAAGCAAAATCTTATCGGCGAACTCCGAAGCCAAATTGAGATCGTGCGTAATGACGATCGCCGCCGATTCGCAAGTCTTGCAACGCTCGCGGACTAAGTTTAAAAGCAGAGCCTGATGCTCGAGATCGAGATTATTGGTCGGTTCGTCCAATAACAGAATTCTCGCCTGCGTCGCAAACGCCCGGGCGAGCAGAACTCTCTGCCGTTCGCCGCCCGAAAGTTCGTTCATCAAGCGGTCTTCGTGCAGTTCAAGATCACAAAGCCGTAAACAGTCAACCGCGATTTTGAGATCATTTTCCGTTTCCCAGCCGAAAGCGTTCCCGTGAGCAAAGCGGCCCGCCAGAACAAATTCCAACACCGTCATCGGAAATTTCGTTTCGTTTTCCTGAGCGACGACCGCTATTTTTCGGGCGATCTCACTTCTTGAATATTCGTTCAAAGCCTTTCCATCCAGCAAAATCTCGCCTTCCGCAACCGGCAAAGTCCGGTTCAAAGCCCGCAAAAGCGTCGTTTTTCCCGCCCCGTTCGCCCCGAGAACGGCGATGATCTCGCCCGTTTCAAGCCGAAACGAAACATCCCGCAAAATCTGCGTGTCACCGTAATTGATGGAAATGTTTTGAGCAACCAACATAAATTTTCACCGCCGAGACGCTGAGACACAGAAGGATTCTATGAAAATAAATTGCGGATTTTCTCAAAAAAGCCCTTAGTTTTTTTTTGATTTGCCGAGGCAATAATTTCGGCTCGTTCTTTTTCTGAACGTTCGAAATAGCCTTCTTTTAATAATTCATTGGCTTCTTTAATGATTGCTTTTTTTAAAGCCTCAGTTGGTTCAGCATTTTCGTATGAATCATACAAAAAATCGTAAGTTTCAGGGTCTAAACCTTCATCCAAGTAAATCCATCTATGTAATTTGTTAGAATAATCAAGATTCCAACATATTTCATAAATTTTCCTGCATCCTTCAACCGGAGCCATTTCATTTTCAACAATCTGTCTAGCAATTTCTTTAGAATAATTTAGCAAACATTTTTCTTTATCTGGAAAACCCCAATTTAAGTCTTCTAAACTTTTTCTTACATAAATTTCGACATCACTATGAGCTTTAGCGTTAAACATAGAAGCCAAAATTCTTATATTTTTTGAGTCATATTTTTCTTCTAAAAGAGAAACAGCCCAATCTGCAAAATATCTTGGAGATGTATCTTCAAGATAGTATTTTGCAAATACAATTTGTGTTTTCTCATTCATTAAAAAACCTCTGCGTCCTTTGCGTCTCTGCGGTTAATTCTTCCTTAACAAATAAATAAAAAGCGGACAGCCGATCAGAGCCGTGATCGCCCCGACGGGCAACTCACGCGGAGCGATGATTGTTCGTGCCAAAGTATCTGCCAAAACGACAAAACTTGCTCCGAAAAGAGCCGAAAACGGAATGACGTGGCGGTTGTCACTGCCGACCGCCAAGCGGACAAGATGCGGAACGATCAAGCCGACAAAGCCGACCGAACCCGATGCTGCAACGCTCAAACCGACCAACCCGCTCGCCGTCGCAAAAACTATCAAACGGGTTTTCTCGATCTCCACACCGAAATCGAAAGCATCGCGTTCGCCGATCATCATTAAATTTAAGGCTCTCGCTTGCGACGCTAAGATCACAGTGCCGATAACAACAGCCGCCAAACTCAAATAAAAGCCGCCTTTTGTCGCCTGTGACAGATCGCCGAGCAGCCAGAATGTAAAACTCCTGAGTTTGGTTGCATCGAGCAAAGAAGTCAGCAAAATGATGATCGAAGACAAAAAAGTCGTGACGATGACGCCCGATAAGATCAGCCGTTCGACATTCATTCCGGCACGCGATTTCGCCATCTGATAAACCGCGAATGTTGCTAAACCTGCTCCGGCAAACGCCATCACGGGACGCGAAAACTCAAACGATTCAAAAAAAATAAACGCCAGCATCGTCCCGAGTGCCGCCCCGTTTGAAACTCCCAAAAGATAAGGTTCAGCCAGAGGATTTCTAAGCAATGCCTGCAAACTCGCTCCGGCTACCGCCAATGAGGCACCGACACACGCACCGAGCAAGATTCGCGGCAAGCGTATGTCGAAAAGAATTGCACTTTGCGATTCGGTCAATTCAAAGAACGCTAATTTTTCACTTCCAAGCAAAATGGCGATAAAGATCGAAAGCATCAACAAAGCAATAAGACCGACGCCAAAACGCAAACTTTGAACTTTGAACTTAGAACCTTGAACTTTCATTCAAACTTTTCGGGATGCAGAGCCTTCGCGATCTGCTCCAGAGCATCCACGATCCGCGGACTTGGACGCGATAAAATATCTGCATTCACTTTAAATACCTTGCCGCTTTTAACCGCCTCGGAATTTGCAAAAACCTCATTCGGCTCATTATTATCGGGGCTTTCCGACAAAATTATCACTTCGGGATTCAATTCCAGAGCGGTTTCATTATTGATCTTGAAATACGGTTCTTTCACGTCTTTTGTAACCGAAACGCCGCCCGCTTTTTCGATCAGGTTGGTTAAAAAAGAACTTTTGCCGATGGTGAACGGCGATTTATCGATCTGGACGAAAGTTCTGACCTTTTCCGTATCCATTGTTTTTTCTTCGACGGTTTTAACTCTTTTCTGCAGACCTTCGATGACCGCCGCCGTCTTTTCTTTTGTGCCGAAAACTTCGCCGATCTTTTCAATCGATTTATAAAAAGCTAGAGACTTTAAATGACGTTGGCTTAGGCTATATTAAGTTGGGGCAACCAGCCACTACTTTAAGCGGAGGGGAAGCTCAGAGGGTTAAGCTTTCAACTTATTTATCAAAAAGAGCTACCGGAAAAACCCTTTTCATTTTAGATGAACCAACCACTGGATTAGATCCAATTACAGAGCAACAATTATTGGATACATTTTTTGAAACACTAGAAGATAAAACGATTATCTGGATCACCCATCACCTACAAGGCGTCCACATGATGGATCGAGTGATTTTCATTGAAGATGGTCAATTAGAAATGAGCGGTTCTCCGCAAGAGTTATTGGCTACTAATCATCATTATCAACAGCTATATGCAATTGATCGCGGGATGAATCAACAATAGGCAAATAAAACAGCTGAGGCAAAACTCTAAGAGCTTTGCCTCAACTGTTTAAAAATGACTATCATGTTAAAATGATCGTTGTAGCAATAATTCAGTCAATAAAGTCAACTGTTCTTTCCCTAAACAATCAGGCAGTTTTTGGATATCAGTCAACGCTTTTTCTGTCACGCGTTTGGCAAAGGCTTTGGCATCGTTCACACCGTCTAGTTCATGAACAAGTTGTGCTGTTTCGATTGCTTGTTCTGCAGTGATATCTGCACCTTTTTCTAGATAATAAGCAAAACGTTCGGGTGCTTTGCGCATAGCAAAGATCAAAGGTAATGTATAGACACCTTGCGCTAAATCTTCTAAGACGGGTTTTTTCAAGGTTTTTTCATCAGCGGTG
>JBGTRS010000237.1:0-7136 GCA_041940665.1 Pyrinomonadaceae bacterium
GTGATTAAGCCCAATTAAATATTATGTGTTCCTGAAAAAGGAATGCCATTCCATAAAAACGCATTTAAATTTGGATGGAAATACCAATCCTTCCAAAGTATTTACTTTAGCAAAAGGTATGCAAATTAATAAAGTGAGCGGACCTCATCCTGTAGGAAATGTTGGCGTACAAATTCACCATATTGACCCAATAAATAAAGGAGAGGTTGTTTGGTATTTACAGCCACAAGATGTTATTGCCATTGCAAGATTATTTACAGAAGGGAAATATGATGTGTCCAGAATTGTGGCGCTTTGCGGATCGCAAATTCAAAAGCCAAGATATTATAGAACCAAAGCTGGTGCACAAATCAGTAATTTACTTTTTAAAAATACAAAAGATGGTAAAAATAGGGTGATTTCTGGTGATATTCTGTCAGGAAGTGAAATAAAAACAGAATATGGACGAGCGTGACGAGAATCAATTCTTCGATCAAAGTCCATTTGAGCGTATCGGTCGCCCGGTTGATAAGCTGCGTGCGGTCATAAAAGGGAACGATCTTGACACCTTCGGGCAAGCCGACTTCGATCTCCTTGATCTTCTTTTTCGTCGCTTCGATGACTTCGAGCGTGTTCACGCCGTAGCGGGCAATAACGACACCGCCGACCGCTTCTTTGCCGTTTTTGTCCAAAGCCCCGACACGAAAAGCATCGCCGATCTTTACCCGGGCGACATTCTTGACAAAAATAGGCGTGCCGCCAGATGAACCGATGACGATGTTTTCGACATCCTGAACGGATTCGACCAAACCGATGCCGCGGACGATCGCCCATTGCCCGGATTGTTCGACGACGTTTCCGCCGACGTTGTTATTCGATCTCTGCACCGCTTCGATGACCTTCGAGATGGGGATGCCGTAACCGCGTAATTCGTTCGGGTCAACATCGATCTGATACTGCTGAACGTAGCCGCCGACCGAAGCGACTTCCGCTACGCCTTTAACGGAATTCAGCTGATAGCGGACAAACCAATCCTGCAATGTGCGAAGCTCCCGCAGGGAGTATTTTTCCGATTCGAGCGTGTACCAGAAAACCTGCCCGACGCCCGAAGCATCCGGTCCGAGCGTCGGCGTGACGCCTTCGGGAAGCTGATTCCGGACGACATTGAGCCGTTCCAGAATCCGCGTTCTCGCCCAGTATAGTTCGACATCTTCTTCGAAAATGATATTGATCATCGAAAAACTGAACATCGAGGTCGCCCGCACGACCTTGACGCCCGGCAAGCCCTGCAAACTCGTCACGAGCGGATAAGTTATCTGGTCTTCAACCTCTTGCGGCGAACGCCCCGACCAATCGGTAAAAACGATCACCTGATTTTCCGAAACATCCGGAATCGCATCAATCGGCGTATGAACCAGAGCGTAATACCCCCAACCCGCGATGCCCAAAAATAAAGCGAGGACAATAACCCGATTTTTTAGCGACCATTCAATAATTGCGTGAATCATAATTTTCTCCGACTGGAACGCAAGCGGCTCGCTTGCAATGAGCGTGAAACGCGAAAAACCCGTTTGCCGTTAAGTCATTGAAATACCAACCTATTTCCGTTGTATTCGCAACGGTGCAAGCGAGCCGCTTGCGTTCCAGTCTTTAGCGATTTAACCGTTCTAAATATTGCTTCATCAAAGCAATCTCTTTTTCCTGTGCTTTGATAATTTCTTCCGCAAGTTTTTTAACTTCCGGGTCATTTATCTCCGCCTCCGAACTTGTCAAAATTGCCGACGAATGATGCGGAATCATCGCCTTCATATATTGCGTCTCGCCGATAAAGGCCTGCGACCGTACAAAGTAAAAAGTCAAAATGAACAGCAAGAAGCTTCCCGCTAAAATAGCGATATTGATCTTCTGATTTTTATACATTCCCCTCATAAAAAGGAGCATCACGACCGCCATCGGTGCGATCATCAAAATCGTCATATAAAACCGCATCAGGCTTAAATAAACGTGATCGAATTCCGCCACATTCAAAAACATCACGGCATACATAATCACAAAAGATGTCGAAAGCATCAGTGCGAATTTCAGATAACTTCCCGACTCCATTCCGCCGTGTTCCATCCCGTTTGCCTTCCTAGCCTTTGTTTGGTTACTCTCTGCCGGCAATTCGCCGGCATCCATTTCAGCTTCTCTTATCTCAAATTTCTCTTCTCGGTTCTTTTCCATAATTCCCCCTTATTTAATTTGGAAACTCGGTTATCAGCCGGATTTTGAAAACTGATAACCGATAACTGTTAATTATTGTGCTTTTGTAGAAATGGTCGTGCTTCCTTTTTCCGCTCCGTCGTAAGAGATTTGTGCGATCCAATCACCGGCCATTTCAATATCCAAATCGCCTTTGAACTGTCCTTTCGTTTCCGTTGTCGTAAGTTGTGCGGCGTTGTTCATTTCCGCCATCGAACCCATTGCCGGCATATTGAAATTCAAAGTCGCCGCCGTAATATCAACCGGATTTCCCGCTCCATCGGTAAAGGCTAAGAATATTTCCTGCTTGCCGTTTTTCAGTTTTCCGTCACTGCTCAAAAGTTTAACGGTCAATTTGTCATTGACCTTTTTTTCCGCAATCGTTTGCAAACCGGAACTTGTCGCTCCGCCGCCGCAAGCCGCCGCCAGAGCGATCATTGAAAGTAGTATGGTTATTCCGATAATTTTCATCGTTTTATTCATTTCTTTATGTTTCTCCTGAAATTTAATTTTTAAGATTGGTTACAAAACATCCGCGAAAATCCGCCTGATCGGCGTTCATCCGCGTTTTATTTCTTTTGACTTTTTCGTGTTTTTTCTCTAACTAAAAACGCATTTAAAATACAAAAACGTCCGCTTTCAGACACAATAAGCCTGAAAAAAGACGCACTTCGGGTTTAAAGTTAGATTAGGATTCTCTGGTGCTGAATATATTTTGGCAGGAATTTTCGTGGCGGAATGTTGTCTGCAAAAGCGATATTTCCGGATTCTTTCGGTCTCGTCGAAAAAAGAAATTCATACAACGAATCTCTTTCCGAAGCGATGATCGCGGGAGCCAAATTTATTTGTGCGGTCGAACTCGTGTTGGTCGGCATATTCAGCGAACAGACCAGCACACGGCACAGGAATTTGGCATTATTCGCTTCTTTCGGTTTGTGGGATTTCGCTTTCGTCTTACAGCATTTCATCGGGCAGACGCGTTCTTTCATCTTCATATCGCCGCCCTGAATCGGTGTGCCCGAAAGCACACTGACGCTCAGCACGAGTATAAAAAATAATGTTTTGAAACGTTTTGCCATCGTTTTATAGATTATATCTGCAGAAAAATGTTGTCAATCAAGTCTGTTCACAACATCCGAAATTTATAATAGCACAGATTCGGATATTTATTCCCGACAAAAAAATTCACAAAACCCGCCAAAATTTATCTTACGTTTATCTTTTTTTTTATATTCTGCTATCCGTTTCGGAAAAATACCGGAAAATTCTCAGAAAAAACTTCAGTAATAATTCAAATTAAGAGGTATTGAATATGAAAAAAAATGCGTTAGTAATTTTCGCACTTACGGTTTTATTGACTGTAACCGGAAGCGTCGTCGGCAAAACCGTAAATGCCTTTGAAAATACGGTTTCCGTAAAATTTACAAAGATCACACTCGAACAAGCCCGCAAGATCGCTCTGAAAAAAGTCGAAGGCACGGTCGAAGATGAATACACGTTTGATGATGACGAGGGCGAAGTTACAACCTATGTTTTTGTGATCAAAAACAAAGCGGGGAAAACTTTTGAAGTACAGATTGACGCCGACAAAGGCGATGTTTTAAGTTCCGAAGAAATTACGGACGAAATAGAAGCGGAAGATGAACCGCCCGTCCGGTAAGTTTTTAGAAAGTTCCAACGCAGAGCGGATAAATAATTTTTTTCCGCCTATCAAAAAATAGAGCCGAATTAGTAATTCGGCTCTATTTTTTTTATCTAATTTTCATTGGCGAGCTGACCGTATAACCAGGCCTTGGCCATTCGCCAGTGTCTTTTGACGGTGATTTCGCTGACGCCGAGAACTTCCGCCGTTTCTTCGACCGAAAGCCCGCCGAAATATCTGAGTTCGACGATCCTGGCCTTCGCTTCATCAATTTCGGCAAGATTTTCGAGTGCTTCATCGAGTGCCAGAAGTTCCGCCGAACGCCCTTTATCAATCACGATAAAATCCTCTTCAAGCGACAGATTTTCGCCTTCGCCGCCGCGTTTTTCCGCTTTATGTTTACGGGCGTGATCCATCAGAATCCGCCGCATGACCTGAGCCGCGATGCCGAAAAAATGCGAACGGTTCTGCCATCTGACCTGTTTCTGGTCGATCAGTTTCATATAGGCTTCGTGCACGAGGGCGGTCGGTTGCAGGGTGTGATTGCCGCGTTCTTTCCGCAGGTAATTTCCCGCGATCTTTTTCAGTTCCGCATAGATCAAGGGCAGTATCTCATTGACGACTTCTCTGTTTCCGTCGGTCAATTCGATAAGCATTTGGGTGATGTCCGATGAATTTTGCTGATTCATAAAAATTCAAAATTATTTTAACAGTTTTTTATTTTTTATGCGTGATACTTTTTTTTCCAGCTTTCCGCGTTGAATTTTTGAAGGCGAAAAATTTGCCGGAAAAAGTTCATACGAGGAAATTATAAAAAAATGAAAAAACATACGATCTATTTCGCACTCTTGATAACTTTAATTTCATCCATCACGGCCCTGGCCGATGTAAAAATTAAATCAAAACAAACGGTCAGCGGTCAATCCTTTGAAAACACCACCTATATCAAAGGCAAACGCCAACGCACCGAACAAAATATGGGCGGGATGCAAACGGTAAATTTGACGCAATGCGATCTTCGCCGCGGTGTCCAGATGAACCCTCTGACCAAAACCTATCTGCTCAGTTTGTATGAGCAATCGGAAGCGACGGGTTCAAATTCAAACAAGGAAACCAAAGCTGACGGCGTGATCCGCGTCGGCGGCGGTACGGTCACTTCGACCGTCACCTCCAAAGATACGGGCGAAACCCGCAAGATGTTCGGTTATACGGCACGACATATCATCACGACCATCGAAACGGCTTCATCGCCCGATGCCTGTGCCGTTAATAACAGCAAAATGCAGATTGACGGCTGGTATATCGATGCGGCGTTTGCCCTCGATTGCGAAACCGACAGATATAAAAACGGTTATGTTCCTTCGACCAAACAGGGTTGTCAGGACAAATATCAAACCAAAACCATAGGCAACGCCAAACGCGGCTATCCGGTTTACGAAAAAATGACGATGTTCGACGAAAGCGGTAAAGAAAGTTTTTCAACCGTGACGGAAGTCATCGAACTTTCGCAGGCGACTTTGGACGCTTCGCTTTTTGAAATTCCGGCTGATTACCGCGAAGCCAGTGACGCTTCGGAAATGTATGCCGTTTCAAACACTGGTTCGATAAATTCGATGGGTTCAACGAGCAACGATTCTTCTTCGGGATATTCCAACGGCACTTCAACCAATTCGAGCGTGATCGCTAACGTCCAAAATCAGGCCAATAACAACGGCAACGGGCAGTCGAATCCGGGAGCCAAACCCGCCGGCGTTGTCCGCATCGGCATCAACGTCAAAACGGGCGAGGTCGGCGAAGGTCTGAACGCCACCGATCTGGCGGCGGTTTTCCAAAATACGCTCGGCGAATATCTGAAAGGCACGAAGGTCGAACTCGTTCCGCTCGAAGCCAAACTCGCATCGGCGATCGAAACCGAAGCGAAGGAAAAAGAATGCGATTACATTCTGTTTGCCACCGTTTCGCATAAAAAAGGTAAGGGCGGTTTCGGGATGTTCGGCAAGGTCGCTCCAGTTCTCGGAAATGTCGTTCCGATGGCGGGGATGGGCAGTACCGCCGGACAGATCGCCGGACAGGTCGCTTCGACCGCGATCTACACGGCGGCCAATGCGGCTTCGAACATCAAGCCGAAAGATGAGATCACCTTTGATGTCAATCTCCGCAGCGGGGCCAATGTCGTTTTAACCAAACAATTCAAAAGCAAGGCCAAATCGGCGGGCGAAGATATAATTTCACCGATCATCGAACAGGCGGCGACCGCCATCGTCGAAAAGGTCGGTTAAGATTCCAACTGAAGGGCAAAACGGAAGAACGAACAAGAACGGGAAGGTAAAAAAGGAAGAATTGAAAATTCGGTTCTTCCTTTTTTATTTTTCAGCTAAGGGATGTCTGATCGAACGCAGGATTTCCCGATACCGTTCGTCTTCGCGAATCGCATCGAACTGCGGGTCAACACCGATCCAGAGAATCCACGAATCGCGGATTTCCGCCGCTTTTCTCAAAGCTTCAAACGTCCGGTCAATTTCGCTCAGATTGACAAAAACAGTCGCCCGCATATAGGGCGAAACATATCTATCGTTTGAAATTTCTTCGAGTTCATCGAGAATTTCCCGGGCTTTTTCCATTTTATTTCCGGCGGCATAGGCGGCGGCAAGCGTAGCTTTATACATCGGATTAGCGGGTTCGAACTCAAGAGCGATCCTGGCCTGTTCGGCGGCTTCGTCCATCTTTCCGACAACCCGTAAAACCCAGCTGAAAGAACAATTGGCAAAAGGATAGGCGGCTTTGGTCTCGATGACCTGACGGTGAACATTGATGCTTTCATCAAACTTCCGGGTATTAAAATAAACCCAGCCCAGATTATGCCAGCCGAACAGTGTGTTCGGTTCGATTTCCAGAACCTTTTTGATCTCGGCTAACGCTTCATCGAAGTTTCCGGTTTGCAGACAGTAGGTTTCGAGCCAAAAGCGTGTAAGTGTTGAATTCGGATTCATCTGAACAGCCCGCCGGAAATTTATAATTCCGCTATGCCAGTCGTAATCGTGAATCAGCAAGGCAAAACCATGAGCAGTATAGGCTTCAGCGAGCGTCGGGTCGAGTTCGAGAGCCTTTTCCGCCGCTTCGAGAGCCTTCTGACTGCATTCGGCAAACGGAATGATGCACTGAATTCCCATATTTATGTAGACTTCGGCGATCGAAACATAGGCGAGGGCATATTCGGGATCGAGGCGGATCGCTTCCTCGTAATGCCTGATGGCGTTCTTAAAGTTCTCTTCGC
>JBGTRS010000238.1:0-4507 GCA_041940665.1 Pyrinomonadaceae bacterium
GGAGGTTGTCAATGAAGAATCGAATCTCGATGCACTTCTGATCGAATGTGCCTTTCCGAACAGATTAAATGAACTGGCGGAAGTCTCTCATCATTTGACTCCGCAAAAGTTGAAGAGTGAGTTGGATAAATTTGAGCACAAAGATTGTCCGATTTACGCAATAAATTTGAAACCAATGTATCGTGATGAAATTGTTGAAGAAATTGAAAGGATGAATCCGGAAAACCTCGAAATCTTTGAAGTTAATAAAATTTATGACATCTAATTGATTAATAAATTATTGACATATCATTGATAACACTCCAAAATATCAAAAGAATTTAACAAAGATTTTACATTTATTTGCCCCCGAATTTGACTCTTATCTGAACCTTTGGAGAAGATTTTGGAAAGAAGACACGTTAAAGGAATCTCAAAAGGCAGAAAACTTGCAGGGAACGCGAGACTTACTCCAATTTATCGTAAACCATTTTGGTTGCCGACGATAAGCTATTATTTTTTGTCTTTTGCCATAGCGATTACATTCTTTTTTCTTTTTTGGTGGATACTGCACGAGGGCGGTGAATTGACTCCCTGGATTCCGGCGGGAGTTTTGGCCAGTTTGATTTTGATTGGAACAGTAATTTTGCGGGAGGTATTTTTACGCAAGGCACGAAACCGTTATCTCACGGCAACCCGGCAACTTGACTATAATCTTAGCAAAATTCCGCATATCGCTAAAAAATCAAACCCGTCCAAAGTTCACCTTGCAACAAAATGAACATATGCTGAATCAAATCAGGGAAAAATCCGATGCCGCCAGAGTTTTAAAGAGATTACCGGAAGGACATTTCGATGTGTTTGAAATTTGCAATGAATATTTGAATTTTACAAATTCCGAACTGAAAAGAATTGATCCGAATTCGCCGCGATATGTGGCCGTCAGGAGAGGGCGACAGAAGGTTAAAAAGTTCCATAGATATCATTTGTTGAAATGGGCGGAGATTGAAACAAAAAGACATACACGCGATGCGAAAAATCGGTCGGCGGTCACCGGAAAAGTCGAATCCGCCCAAAAAGCTCTGACCGTTTTGGAATCCGCTTTAAGATTTTATCCGAAAGATGAAGATTTGAATGCCTCGTATAATGCCGTTTCGGAATTTATTTTGAGAACAAAAATTTCGCATCGCATCGAAGAAGCTGAAAAATTGGTTTTTAAGGAAGATTATGCGACTGCTATCGCACAATATGACGATATACTTTTCCTTTTATCCAAAGAAAAACTCAATCAAAGAGATAAAGTCGAGATTGCCGAAAGTATTGAAACTGAAATAAGGAGATTAAGAATTTTGGAGGAGAGTTTAACGAATTTAGATTTAAATCCTTACAAAGAAAAAAATGATTAGTCAGAAATGTCCGAAATGTTTAAGCAGAAACGTAAGAAGAGGCTATCAACGCACACCGATCTTGATGCGTCTTTTCTTTAGATACTACTTGCTTTGCGATAATTGTAATTGGGAATTTACGGGTTTTGCCGTGCCGGGAACTGTTTCCACGAAACCGAGACGTTCAAAAAAAAAAGCGAAAACTTCAAATGAGCTAAACAATCCGATGGAAAATAAAGTAGAATTAGAATCTCAAGGTAAAATTAAGAAAAAAGTAAAGGTTAAATATCAATAATCCTTTAGTAAACGGTTTGATGAAGAAGTTTTGGCATAATCATTTTGTGGTTTTGATGTTGATGATTTTGATTTCATCAACGGCCATTTTTGCTCAAACCGAAACTTCCGAAATCGAGAAAAAATCAATAGCTTCCAATAAAAACAGCAATAAAACGGCGGAGGATTCCGAGGAAACCGGGATAAATCCGAATGTCGAAGCCGATGATCTGATCCACCTCGGTGATTTGATTGATGTGGATGTGCTCGGAAGCAGCGAATACGATTGGCGTGGAACGGTTACGCCGGAAGGTTTTTTGGACGGGATCGAATTTACCGATGATTCGATCTATACGCTTTGTCGCACCGAAAACCAGGTCGCCCAGGATATTGCCAAATCTTACAGCAAATTTTTAAGAGATCCGAAGGTCGTCGTCAGAATTTTGGATCGTTCAAAACGCCCCGTTTTGACGTTATTCGGTGCCGTCAAAATGCCCCAAAGATTTAAGATCAAACGAAAAGTATTTCTTAATGAACTGATCGTTTTAGCCGGCGGTTTTACCGATCAGGTGAGCGGGGAAATACGTATTTTACGCCAGTTCGACGCGAGTTGCCGGGCAAAATTGGACAGGGAAGAATTCTTGAGCAGTTATACGGGGAAAGATTCCGAAGAATTTATTAAAGTCAGTCAAGACAACAGTTCAAAGTTTATCAACATCAAAGTCTCTGACCTTTTAAGCGGCAAAGAAGAAGCCAATCCGCAAATTCTGTATGGTGATATTGTCACGGTTTTAACTGCCGAGCCGATCTATGTGATCGGCGGTGTCGTCAATCCGACAAAAATTGCGACGCGGGAAAAATTGACCGTCTCGAGAGCGATTGCCACCGCCGGAGGTTTGACAAAAAAGGCAAATCCGCAAAAAATAACTATTTTTCGCCGTGAAGACGGACAAACGAAAATTATCAATGTCAACCTGAATGAAATCGAAGCGGGCAAAACTTCCGACATTCTCCTGAAGGCTTATGATATAGTTGATGTGGCGGAATCGGGCCGCGATGAAAATAAATATCCGCCGGTAATTCGCTACGAAGATTTGGAAGAAAAGAAAAATTCGGAGTTGCCGGTTAGAATTATTGATTGAGTTTTGGTTAGATATTTCGAAAGAAAACTTTATATATAAAATTAGTTGAGGAAATAATTATTAAAAATGGCAGTTAAGGAAAAGAAATTCAGCCGCCGGACGAATGCACTTTTATGGTGTTTTGCGGTTGGCATTGTTATCGGGGTTTTAATTTATCTGGAGCAGATCGCCCTTTTATATGTTCTGGCAACGCTCGGGCTCGTTTTATTATTGGTCATCGTCGGTTTTGCCGATCTTGAAAATGTCGGCCGGGAACAGGTCGAGGATTTTGCCTTAAAAGAGGAATAAACCGTTATAATTTGGACGAAGTTTGATGACTAAGTCAAAAGTATTTTTACAGACGTTTTTTACGCTGATGATTTTTTTATCGTCAGCGTTAGCTTATACGCCGCAATTTGCGGACGGCGAAAAAAATGTGCGTCTGCGATGGAAAGAAAATAAAATTCCCGTCTCGATTTCAAAATCACTTTTAGAAAAATCTACAAATATAAAAGCCAATAGCGACGTTTTGGGGGCGATCGAAAGAAGTCTGAAACGTTGGGAAGAGGTGGCGGATATAGAATTTCAGTTTTCGGTTACAGATACGGAAAGCGTCAGTGCAAAAGGTTCTTCAGGCGACGGAGTTTCTTTGATAACGATCGCCCCGACGGCTGAAAATTTATTGCTGTTCGACGAGAAAATTGATGAAGCCTCGGCGATGACTCGTTTATTTTACAACGCAAAAGGCGAGATAAAAGAAGCCGACATCGTTCTCAATCCCGTTTTGCTCTTTACAACCGACGGAACTTTCGGAACTTTTGATCTGGAAGCGACCTTGACTCACGAGATTGGACATTTTCTCGGCTTAGGCCATTCGCAGGTCATCGGTTCGACGATGCATTCGCATCAGGGCAAAAACGGAATCTATAATTTGCCGGGTTTCAGTTCCAGAACGCTTTCGGATGACGATAAAGCCGGAGCAATTTCGCTTTACGGACATAAGACAGACGAACAAAATTGCTGTGAACAAATTGAAGGGACGCTCGCCGTTTCAAACAGCAAGATAACCCGGGAGTTTCACGTGTGGGCGGAAGATTTTCACACCGGAAAAGTCATTGCCGGAGTTTCGACCGATTCAGACGGAAAGTTCAATATCAGGGGACTTCCTAGATCCGTCTATAAAATCTATGCTCAGGATTCCAAAAAAAAATCGGCCACGGTTTATCTGGGCGAAGTTGACTTAAATCAGCCGGATCTCAAACCGCTTAATAAAAAATTCAGGTTGGAATTGAAAGACTTTAACGCGGACTATGTCGGCTTTAACGGACAACTTTCAAGCCTTGCCGTCCCCGTCAATGCAGGTAAATCATATATCATCTATGTCGGCGGAAAAAATCTGACGCCGGAAAGTCTTGAGATCGGTTTTCACAGCGAGAATTTTAAGGTTGATCAGGCTTCAATCATCGAGCATAATTACGGAGATGGTCTATCGGTGATCAGTTTTGAAGTAGAGATAAATGAGAATACACCGGTTGGCGAATACAGTTTTTATCTGAAAAGTCTGACCAACAAATTTGAAAATTTGATCGGCGGGCTGACCGTTGAGGAAATCGTAAATCCTTGGAATAACAAATCATTCTAGTCTTACCGAAGATAAAATAAAAATAAAAAAAAGGACAAGTTCAACCTCAAGTTTAAGAAAACCTAAGCAAAAGACAAGACCAGAAAAACGAAAAAAATCGCCATACA
>JBGTRS010000238.1:4517-7120 GCA_041940665.1 Pyrinomonadaceae bacterium
TACCGAAGTTAAAATCAAAATAAAAGACACGTTTGCAATTCAAAATCATTTGTGAAAGAATAATCAAGTTCACCTCCCCGGTGAACATTTGGTCACGAGGGGTGAGGACTTGTGACCTAGGGGCGACGGTGTGGGAGACGTCGCCCTTTTAATTTTTAAAGCTTTCCTGAATTATCCGAAAAAAATCTCAAAATTCATTACAAACGGTTGATTTTATTGCTGAGATACGTAAGATTATTTTGTTAAATTTTTTCAAAAATTTAATCGAGTGATTTCAGTTGAAAGTCCTTTATTGACCGCAGATTTTTCATTTGCAGAATCTGTCGGTCATTTAACTTTTTATGGCACGGAAGAAAAACAGCAAGCTGAGAGAATGGTTGCTCAAAGGTGTGATCGAAACCGAAACACCGCAGAAAAAACACGATGAAAAACATCCCTGGTGGAAGGTTATGTGTCTGACCGGGGTTGATTATTTTTCAACTCTCGGTTATCAGCCCGGCATTGCTTTTATAGCGGCCGGTGCTTTATCGCCGTTTGCAACCTTGGTTCTGGTTTTGCTGACGTTGTTCGGTGCTCTGCCGATGTATCGGCGGGTGGCCGAAGAAAGTCCGCACGGCGACGGTTCGATCTCGATGCTCGAACATCTGCTTTCGCGTTGGAAGGGAAAACTCTTCGTTTTGGTTTTGCTGGGTTTCGTGGCCACCAGCTTTATCATCACGATTACACTTTCCGCTGCCGATGCGACCGCTCACATCATCGAAAATCCGTTTGTCGAACATAATCTTGCCTTTCTCGATCATCAGGTCATCGTCACCTTGATTTTAATCGGGTTTCTCGGGTTGGTTTTCCTGAAAGGTTTTAACGAAGCCATCGGCATCGCTGTCGGCATCGTCGCCATCTTTTTATCCTTAAATTTAGTCGTCATTGCTTACGGACTTTATCAAATTTTTATAGTTCAGCCGGAGGTATTTCAAAATTGGACGCAACTGATCTGGCGGCATCCGGATGTAAACGGAAGTATGATTGCGATGATCGTCGCTTCGCTGATCTTGTTTCCGAAACTTGCCCTCGGTTTATCGGGATTTGAAACGGGCGTGGTGGTTATGCCCCTGGTCGAAAGCGACAGCAAACTTTCAAAAGAAGATAAAGAAGCGATTCATATTTCGAAATTGGGCGAAATTACGCTGACGCCGACCGCCGAAACCTATCTGCAGGGTCGTATCATAAACGGCAAAAAACTACTTACGGGAGCGGCATTGATTATGAGCGTAATGCTTGTCGGGAGCAGTATCGTAACTTCGATGCTCATTCCGGCAGAAGCATTTCAAGAGGGTGGTCAAGCCAACGGACGTGCACTTTCTTTCCTTGCTCATACATACTTAGGCGACATTTTCGGAACTTTTTATGACATCAGCACGATCACGATACTCTGGTTTGCCGGTGCCAGTGCAATGGCCGGACTCTTAAATATCGTCCCGAGATATTTGCCAAGATACGGAATGGCCCCGTATTGGGCACGGGCGACCCGTCCGCTGGTCATTGTGTTTACTTTGATTTCATTTCTCGTGACGATTCTTTTTCAGGCAAATATCGAAGCTCAGGGCGGTGCTTATGCGACCGGGGTTTTGACTTTGATGACATCGGCGGCGGTCGCCGTGACCATTTCGGCCTGGCGGAAAAACGAGAAAAAATGGATGGCATTTCTGCTTATTACGGCCGTGTTTGTGTATACGACGATGATCAACATTATCTGGCAGCCGGAAGGATTGCAGATCGCCATCCTGTTCGTTATTGCCATCGTTATCACATCGGTCATTTCGAGATCTTTGCGTTCAACGGAGTTGAGGATTGACGAGATCGAATTCGATCCGGTGGCCAAGGAAATGATCGAAGAATTATCCAAAGGTCAGATAAGAATCGTGACCAATCGGCGTGATACGGGAGATGTCGAAGAATATCGTTATAAAGAAAGGGAAAAGCATAGATAAAGATTTTACGCAATATGATCCAAAGCTTAAAGGTAAGGCAAAAATAGGCAATTATGATATCGTTAGAGGAGTTGGGAAAGGATAATATGCTAAGGTCAAAATGGCTATTGATACATATACTAATACAAGATTTGCGATCAAGATCTTGAATTCTAAAGGTGTAGACATTTAGATTTAGAAGGAGATTGAGGCTTTAGAGAATTTGAAGGCTAATTCTAATATTATCAAAATTATTGAAAATGGTAAAGGCTTTTATAAAAAATACTTTTATTCTAAACAGTCAAAATAAATGCATGTTGATATCAACAGATCAAAATATGTACAGTATATCGTTCTGGAATGGGCACAAGGTGGGGAACTCTTTGATTTCTTTTTAAGAAAAGGAACATAAAAATTTTCATAACCGATTCTCAAAAACCTCTTCCGTCAATTCATGCAAGGGCTCAAATTTTGTCATTCAAAAGGCCATACTCATCGAGATTTGAAACCTGAAAATCTTTTGATTGGATAATAATTTAAGATAAAAATAAATGATTTTGGTTTCACAGGACCAGTTTAGGATGGTAATGTAGATTCAAAAGAAGATATAGAATGGATCAATAAAACTTGTGGCTC
>JBGTRS010000239.1:0-7097 GCA_041940665.1 Pyrinomonadaceae bacterium
TGAAGAATTACTCTGAGCATTCGGATCAATCAATTCGATTTCAATATCGAGACCGCCGCCGAGATTCAAAACATCGCCGTTTTTCAAAGATTCCGGCTCATCCAACTCCGAATCGTTCAGTTTCGTGCCGTTGCTCGAATTCATATCCGAAACGACAAAGACATCGGCAAAGCGTTGAATCTTTATATGCTGACGGGATAATTTTCCGTTGATGATGCTGAGATCGTTCTCCGAATGGCGGCCGACGATAAATTCCTCCTGTTCGACGGGGATTTTCTGTTCGACGCCGTTTTCATCTGTCCATTTGAGAAAAAGTTCGGTCATAAAAAATGTGAAAATCTATTTCGTATAAGATGAAAGCGGCAGCATATCGATCCCGAAATCCTTCGGGTTTTCGCCGATGATCGCCGCTCCGAAAAACTTCGGAACGTATTTTATATTTTCCTTTTGAAATTGTTCGACAAGGATTTGTTTGTTAGCGACCAGAGTCCAGAAACTTCTCTCCTGACTTTCGTTTTTGGTCAGAGCCGTTTTAAGATTACTGCCCAAACCGCCTTCGCCGCTGTTATAACTGGCGATCGCTAAGGGAATGCTCAAAGGTCCCGTACCGATGCGTGCCGTCAGAGATTTCATATAGGAAGCCGCCGCTTTGGCCGCCGGTTCTTTTTCGCAACGCTGATCGGGATTTGAAGGCGACGCACCGGCACGAACGCTCAAACCGTGAGCCCGGCCGGTCGCCTGCGTAAATTGAAACAAGCCGAGCGGTCCGGTCGGACTTTGCAGACACGGACAATGTTCGGATTCGATGAAGGCCAGATAAACGCCGACATACGGAGAAACGTCCTGTTTATTAAATTCTTTGACAATGAAAGGGGCATTTTCTTTGGCCCGTTCCATGATCGAAACCGTATCGCTCGAGAGCCAGCCTCTCATCGAACAATCGTTCGTCCGGTTACCGCGGATTCTTCTGACATAACCGTCAAGCCATTGTCTGATCTGAGCAACCGCATCGGGCGGGATGGATTCGGTGCTGTTGTTGCCGATGATGCGGGCGACCTTTTCGGCTTTGGCTTTGACGTAGGCGTTTTTTTCCTCTTCGGACATATTCTGATAATTTTTGCCGCTCGGAATGCTCAGCGTTCGGCCGTCTTTCGTGGCGGTCGGCGAATCGGTGATGTCCGCATTTTCGTCAATGGTCGTTGTCGTTGTCTGATCGTTGCCGGTCGGATCGGAAGTGGATGTCCCGTCGGTTTGAGCGTTGGAACTTTTTTCCGCATCTTTATCTTTGTCAAGATTTTTTTTTCTGGTCGGAAAATCCGGATCGTCTTCGATTTCGGTCGGATCGTTGTGGGCCGTTTCCGTTCCGCCACTGCCCATCACGGTAAAACTTATAAAAACGACCGAGGCACCGATGAGAAGAAGTGCAAATGCCGTGATCGCCAGAGGAATCAACATTGAAGATTTTTGCTCGCCCGCGTTGGCCGTCGAAACGGTTTGGGTATTGGAATCGGTTTGATTCGATGAGGATTCGGAAACCTCTTCTTTTTCGCGGATTTTGACCTTGATATTCGTGTAATGTCCGATCTTGATCGTATCGCCGTCTTCTAAGGGAGTTCCGCTCGCTCCGACCTTTTCGCCGTTGACAAAGGTTCCGTTCGAGGAATTTTCGTCAACAATCCAGATATAATCGTCTTCGCGGTAGATGCTCGCGTGCAGACGCGACAGACCGTCGTCTTCAAAACGATATTCGGCGTCGCTTCCGCGTCCGAAAGAAACCTTTTCGCCGTCGAGAAAAATCTCGCCCGTGCCTTCGTCCGTCGGATATGTCAGAACAATTTCAAGCATTTTTTATTTCATATAAATCTTATAAAGTTCCGAAAGCGGCTTGTCGTTTTTCAGCCCGTATTTTTGCGGATTTTCCGCCACGGTCGCGGCGGCAAAAAATCTGATGACATTTTCTTTTTGCTCCTGCGATTTTATCACATTCCAAAAATCTTTCCGCTCATTCGGCGGCGGCAGGGTTGCTTTCCAGGCCGCCGCTTCGCTTTTCGACATTCCGAAAGCGGCAATGCCGTAAATTATATCACCTTCAAAAACATCTCTGACAATATCCTTGAGGTAGAGAGAGGACGCGATGGCGGCACATTTTTGCGATGGAGCGGCGATCGTTTCCGCTCCGCACGAACCGTTGTAGGCGTTTTCCAACACGAGACCGTTGTCCATATTCCAGAGCCCCGCACCGTCCGATTTATTGGTCGGCTCAAATTTCGTTCTACTCATCGCCAGCACAAACCCGAGCGGCGGATCGAGGTCGCGGTTTTCGATAAATTCCTTGGCGATGACATCGCTGTATTTCTTCGCCCGTTCAAAATAGCCTTCCGCCGCATATTCCGAAGTCGTTTTTCTGACCGCCTGCAGGAAACTCTGATTGTTCGTTTCATATTCAAATTTTCCGGCAAACTGCGGAACGACGTTTCTGGTCATTTTTTGCACGTCGATCAGAGACATCGTGGATTCCTGCTGAACAATCGGCGGCGGATTGCCGTCCGGTTGATTGATCTCTATGCCGTTCTCGTCATCATCCGGCTTTTTTGTTTTGACCGTTTCCAGAGCGAGAGCGATCTCGACGGGTTGCGGGATCTCCTGGCCGTTTTCATCAACCAGAACGAGCGACAGATTATGATCCAAACCGTCGGCGGCCAGATCGGGAAATTGGGCGGGATCGAGCGTCGCCGAAAACGGGGCGGTGTCGGAAGCGGCGAACGCTTTACCGTCCATCAGGAAAATGACCTTCTGGACGCACTCGCCGTTTTGCAAATCTATTTCGATCTCCGCCGCCTGCTTTAAAAATTCACCGTTTCGCGGATTGAGAATTTTCGCCTGGGCCTGACAACCCGAACCGCCGAGTCCGCCGCCGCCCCGCGTAAAGAAAAATATTGCCGCCGCCATCACCGAAATAAACGCCAGACCGACGAATAAACCCGCAAAAATAAAAAGCAGGGAAACTTTCGGTTTTTTTTCTGCCGGAACTTCTTCTTCAATGTCCTCTTCGGCAGTAGTTTCTTCGACCGTTTCTTCCGTTTCGGTTTCTTCTTCTTCCTTTTCAACGGGCGAAAGCTGAACCTGAATTCTGCTCGTTCCGCCTAAAATTATTTCATCGCCGTCAAAAAGCGGTTTTTCCGTCGTAACTTTTTCGCCGTTGACGGTCGTGCCGTTACTGCTGTTGAGATCGAAAATCCAAAACTCGCTGTCGCCGCGGCGTTCGATCTCGGCGTGATACCGCGAAACGTTAGAATCTTCAAAAAAAGAAACGTCATTATCCGAAGCCCGGCCGATCGAAACAAAATCGCCGTTGAGTTCAAATTCCTTTTCCGAATTGATGATTAATCTTGCTTCGCTCATAACGAAAAAAAATCCTGCCACCCTTTTATGGACAACAAGATTTTAACAGATTTGCTTAGTTAGTGAATGGTGAATAGTAAATAGTAAATAGATGTTTATATTTTATTGAAATTAAAATTTCAACATTATGATTTTCGGACAACTTTCTCTACTTATGATCTTCTATTCACTATTCACCATTCTCTATTCACTACTTTTGCAAATCCAAAACATCCGTGCGGGTGATGATACTGCGGATGCGGTTGAATTCTTCGATCAGAACCGCCGGAGCTTCGCGTAATTCCGCTTTGATCTCTTCGAAACTTGCGTCCACGTCCAAAACGGGAAAACTTTCATACATAATTTCGCTCACCTTGGCATCGAGCAGATCCTTGTCTTCGAGGAGTTTCGTCAAAACGCGGCTTTCCTTCAAAGAGCCGACCGATCTGTTTTCATCCAGCACGGGAATTTGCGTCACGCTGTGTTCGTTCATTTTGGCCAGAGCCTCGCGGACGGTTTCGTCCGGCGTGGCAAAGATCAGATCTTTCGGCGATGTCTCGTGCTTGGTTTCGGCGATGAGACCGGCAGTGATTCTCTGCGGTTCGAGCAGAAGTTTTTCCTTCATCCATTCGTCCGAATGAAATTTGGTCAGATAATGTTCGCCCGTGTCGCAGACGATAAAAACGACGAGGCCCTCTTCGCCCGCTTCTTTAGCGACCTGCAGAGCCGCGTAAAAATTCGTTCCGGTCGAACCGCCGCAGAAGATTCCTTCCTGCTTCCCGAGTTGGCGGGCGAGCTCAAACGAATCGCGGTCGGTAACGTTGATGATGCGGTCAATGACCTTCATATTGGCGTTTTCGGTCGGACAACTCTGCCCGATGCCTTCGACTAAGTAAGGCGTAGCTTCGGGAACATGACCGCTTTCTTTGTAGGTTTTAAAGATCGAACCGTAAGGATCGGCACCGATGATTTGAATATCGGGATTTTTTTCCTTGAGATATCGGCCTGTTCCGCTGATCGTGCCGCCCGTGCCGATGCCCGAAACGAAATGCGTCAGTTTCCCGTCCGTGTCGTTCCAGAGTTCCGGTCCGGTTGTCCGGTAATGTGCCAGAGGGTTGGCCGGATGGCTGTATTGATCGGGATAAAACGAATTCGGCGTTTCGCTGGCGATGCGTTTTGCCGTTTCGACATAATGATCGGGCGAACCCAATTTTGCCGCCGCCGGACAAACGACGACATCCGCACCTAAAGCCTTCAAATACCGGTTTTTTTCCATCGAAACCTTGTCCGTTAAAACAAAGATGCATTTGTAGCCTTTGACCGCCGCGGCAATTGCCAAACCGATGCCCGTGTTGCCGGAAGTCGCCTCGATGATCGTGCCGCCCGGCTTTAAGGTGCCTTCGTTTTCGGCATATTCGATCATCGAAATGCCGATCCGGTCTTTAACCGAATAACCCGGATTGAGGCTTTCCATCTTGGCAAAAACCTTGGCTTTGATGCCGTGTTGTTTGGTTAAATTATTTATCTGCACAAGCGGCGTATTGCCGACCAGTCCGATAATATCGCTGTAAAACTTCATCTGTTCTCCAATAAATAAATTTTAAAATTACTTTTTTATAAAAAATTCAAAAGAAAGTTTAATGGCTAAAGGTTTATGTCGCAAGTCGGATGATCTCACGCCGTTTGGCCAGAAGTCCGGCCGGATTGTTGGTGATGATGTGTTCGATTCCCAGTTTCAGACCGCGTTTAATCCACCGCGGATTGTCCGCCGTCCAGATGGCGACCTTCAGGTTCTGCCTTTCGGCTTTTTTCATCAGTTTTTTCGTGACGAGCGAAAAATGCAAGGACATAAAATCTACCTCCAATTCCCTGGCAATGTTTATCAGGCGTTTTTCTTTCCGCAGAAGAATCAGAACCTTCGGGGCGAAAAGCGTCGCGGTGCGGACAGCCGGGCAAAATCTTTTTACGTGCGGGATGACGTCGAGATTAAAGCTTTTGACGATGATGTTCGGAAGTAATGACGAGCTTTTTATCTCGTCGCAGACGGCTTTTGAAAGCGGTTTCGCTTCCGCCGCATCGCATTTCAGTTCGATATAAATTATGCCCTTGTAATCTTTTAGAAACTCCAGAGTTTCCCGCAAGGTCGGAATTCTTTCATCTGAAAATTTTGAATCGGCTTTGTCGGGATTTTTCAGATTGAACCACGAACCGACATCAAAGTTCTTTAATTCTGCGGCGGTAAAATCTTTGATAAAAACTTCCTTTTCGGCCATCCGCAAAAGGTCTTCGTCGTGAAAAACAACCGCCGTGCCGTCTTTGGCGAGGCGGACATCGAACTCGATCCCGTCTGCCTTATCCCTGATGGCCTGCGAAAAGGCCGCCAGAGTATTTTCGGGAGCGATCTCCGAAGCCCCGCGATGGGCGATGATTAAAGGTTTCATAAAATAGTAATTGGTTATTAGTAATTGGTGATTGATAATTAGGATTTCTGAATTACTGATTTTTTTTATTTGCAAAATTCTGACCAATTATTACCAATCACTAATTACCACTTCACTTTTTCTCCAACAAAAAGATCATCTTCGACCAGCCCATCGGTTCGATTAAAGGAAATTTGTAGTCGCCGACGATCTTAAAATATTTCTGCGAAGTTTCCCGCACTTCCTTGACCGGATGGGTTTTAAAGTTATACAGAATTTCCAAAACCGATCCGACGGCCGACGGCCGGACGGGAATCAGCACCAGTTTCGAGCCCTTTTTCAAAACTCTCGCCATTTCCCGTAGACCTGCTTCAAGCGGAACATATTCCAACACGCCGCAGGTTAAAACGAGATCGAAAGTTTCATCGCCAAACGGCATTTCCAGAATATTCCCCTGTACGGCGGCGATATTTTCGGCATCGGTTTTTTTGTCCTTGCGGAATTGTTCGCGGGAAACCTTCAGAGAATTATGCGAAAGATCGAGAGCGATCGTTTTGCCGGGGCGAAAACCGGCACTGTAAAAACCCGAGGTGACGATTCCCGTTCCGCTTCCGGCGTCCAAAACAAGCGAGTCCGAACCGATCTCGAGATCGAGCGATCTCAAATATTTGGCCACCGAACGGCGGTAACCGTTGACCTGAAGGGCAAAATTATGAACTTCAGCGATGCGGTCGTAGAAATTTTGAGTCTTCGATTTTTTTTGAGACATATTTCAGTTGGCAGACGGCAGAAGCGGTCGGCAGTTTTGCGGTTTGATTGACTGCAATCTATTTTGAATTTTTCAGACTACTTTAAATGAAAATTTAGAAACTGCCAACTGTTTCTGCCGTCTGCCGCTGGTCTTCGGCGAGAAGTTCCAGAATCTTTTCATAGATTTCCTTTTCGCGGCTTTCGCTCGTGCCGCTTTCGACATAGCGGACGATGCCTTTGCGGTCGATCAAAACCGCCGTCGGGATGCTTCCCGCTCCGTAAATTCTTTGATTGGTCAGGTCTTTGGAAATGATGAAACTATACGGCAGTTTGAAATCTTCTTTAAAGGTTTCGAGGAATTTCAATTCTTTTGCCGTATCCGCTTTTTCACCTTCGACTTCGCCGTAATACCGCGTAACGCCTAAAATGACCAGACCTTCGTCCTGCAGATCGCGATGCCATTCGATCAGCGAAGGAAAGGCGGCGAGACACGGTCCGCACCAGGTCGCCCAAAAATCGAGCAGAACGACCTTGCCGCGAAAACTT
>JBGTRS010000240.1:0-7072 GCA_041940665.1 Pyrinomonadaceae bacterium
GATCTTGTCCGCCGGAAAGGTTTTGTTCAAGTTCGCTTCGACGGCCGCAGAGACGGCGATCACTTTTGCGACGTTTTTAAGCGTCAGTTTATGGACGGATCTCATCGGAAAAAGCACGTGGCGGGTGAGAATGAGTCTGGCTTTCGGATAGAGCCGGACGGCGAGGCTGGCGATCGGATAATCTCTGGCCAGATGAGCGTGAACGATCCCGATCTTCTTTTCACACATAAATCTGGCTAATTTGCGGGCGGAAAATATATCGAGAGAATTTTTCATCGAAACGTGAAAAATTCTCTCCGCCGGTAAAAAACGGATTTTTTCTTTCCAGTCATTTTCCTTACGGATGGCGGCAAAAACATCGTGGCCATTTTTCTGCAAACCACGGCAGAGATCGGCAAAATGCTTTTCACCGCCGCCGAAGGATTTTGCCGATGATATTTGCAGGATTTTCATACAGAAGAATTAAACCGCAAAAAAGACAAAGGATGCAAAGCGGAAGAATTGAATTGTAGAGAGAAAAAAACGGCACGCTTTCCGAAGAAAACGTGCCGCATAAAATATGTTGGTGTCAGTAGCCCGACCGTCAGGGAGCGGCTTATATTTTGAAAAACTTCACTCAACTTTCAAGTCAAGCGATTGGAAAGCCCTTTCTCACGGTCGGGCTACTGACACCAAGCAATCTCCATTAGAATTCAAATCTGACACCCAATTGGGTTTGGAAAACCGGAGTTCCGGCATTGTTGTCGAGAATGAAATCTCCGTCCGAATCCCGGATTTGCAGGAAGATCGGATTTGTCACGCCGTTCAGTCCGCAGGATTCATTAAGTGTTGACGAACTACAGTAATTCGTCGTTCGGCCGGCATACTGGATGTTCGACAGATTAAACACGTTAAAGAATTCAGCGGTCAGGATCAGACGTTTTCGTTCGTCAAAGTTAAAGCCTTTTTGAACCCGGACGTCAACATCATAGATCGGTCTGTTTCTAAAGGCGTTTCTTCTGAACGGAAACCCCTGCGATGCATACGGACGGTCGGTAAATCTGTTACCGTCGCCATTGACGTCGTTATTGAAAAGCACCGAATCAACCGGAGTGCCGGAACGAAGTCTCATCGCACTTGAAACCTCGAATCCGTACGGCAAGAAGAAGATCGGACTTGCCGTAAAGCGATGCCGGCGGTCGATATTGGAATAGTAATATTCGGGAACCCGGTTGTAGGCATTTGCATAGTTAAATCCGGTCGCACTTCTTTCGTTATCATCATCCGAAAGATTTCTCGAAAGCACGTAGCTCGCCTGAAACCGCATCCAGCTATTCTGATAACGCGTGCGGACGGTAAAGCTTTGATAGAGTGCCTTACCGACGGATGTTCTTAAAGTAATATCTCCGAGATCATCAATCACCCGGTTGTTTTGGCCCGGCGGCGGAGTGAATGTAGGTCGTTGCGATTGACCCGTAACTCCAAATGGCGGAACAAGATTTATGTTCAGATTTATCTGCCGGTTGTATGTCCGGATATTGGCAAAATCAAATCCCATAAAGAAATTTTTGCCGATCTCGCGTTCATAACCTACGCCGAACTGAATAGAAGTCGGATTCTTGTAATCATCGGCAATCACGAAAGGCCGCGAACCGGTAAAATTACCCAAAGAGCTCGGAGAAGCTCCGCCGGCATCAATGAGTGCCTGATTAACTGCTCCTAATTGTTCGGGTGTAAGAACCGGAAGATTATTGAGCGGGAAGGTGTTCAGATCAATTCCGGCCACCGCAAACAGACGATAAAGTGTGTTCGGAGCTACTCCGTTACCGACGATCGCCGTATATTGCGGGTTAGCCGCATCAAAGGCCGCTTGCTGAGCGGCGGAAAAGCCGGTAAAACGAACGAATGTAGCGGTCAGATCGCCCGGAGTCGTCCGGTAGTTATTGAACGCACCGGCAAGCAGGAGCAGGGGAGTTCTGGAATAGAACATTCCTCCGTATCCTCTGATCACACTTTTTCCGTTGTTATTGATATCCCAGGCAAAACCGAGCCGCGGACCCCATTGCCACGGGCTGTCGGGAATCGTCGTCGGATCGACCGTTCCGTTTATCAGCGGAAAATAAGTTCCCTGAATGACATTGATCAAAGCATCATTACCCAATTCCGGTGAAGGATTGAATTGTTTGGAGAGCCGAACCCCGTAATTGATCGTGAAGTTCGGAACTACCCGCCAGGAATCCTGGGCAAAGAGTGCCAGTTCGTGCATTGTAAACGCGGCTTCCAGATTTCCGATCTGTTTGCTGTAACCATCAAAATCCGAACGGGAATCATCGAACCGGCCAAAGTAGCTTCGGCTTCGGTTAACGGGGTCAATGATCCGCAATGTGGACATCGCGGTTAAGATATTTCTGTCACCGCCGATGAAATATCCCGGAACACGTCCGCTTTCGGAAGTCCCGGACGTCGGAAAGATAAAAAACTGTCCGTTTTGAGCAAATCCGAATTTCTGGTCGGCGTGGATTCTCTGATAATCAACTCCGAACTTTGCCGTATGGTCTCCCCAGATGGCGAGAACGTTGTTGGAAAACTGCAGACGCTCGTCAAATTGGGTTGTCGGCAAAAATGATCTCTGACCGAAATCAATTAAATTTGATTCGACATTGGGGATCAACGAATTGGACAGACGCGGTCTTTCCTCTCTCGTGTATTGTCCGCGGAATTCATTCGTAAAAGTCTGATTGATAAACGAAGTCCATTGCCCGACGTAGGTGTAGGTGCGGTCTCCTTCGATACCGTCATTTGAAACGGCATTGTCCGTTCGCGGATCAATGTCGGTTTCACCCGTGTTGACGGCATTTTCGGCATCATTCCGGCTGAAATTGAATCTGAAGTTGGCGTTGTTCTTGGAATTGAAGTTGGCATCGAATCTGATCGAACCGGCATAGACATCGTTGGTTTGGATGAAGTCCTCTTCGATCGAGTTAAAGAAATCCAACACCGCTTGTTCTTCGGGACGAAGCGGCACGGTCGGACTGATGATGCTCGAATCCGACAGATCGCTGTCGGTCGCGATTCTTCTCACTTCGAGAAACTGCTGTTCGTAGCTTCCGAAAAAGAAAAACTTGTCTCGTACGATCGGACCGCCGAAGGAGCCGCCGAATTGATGTCGGGTCGGGGCGACTTCCGGGTCAACCAGATCGGCCGATGCGATCAGTTCATCAACAAATGCATTCGTTCTGGCCAGTGAGTTTGCCCGCACGTTATAAAAGGCACTGCCCGAAAATTGATTTGTTCCGCCTTTGGTGGCAACGTTGATCACCCCGCCGGTCGAACGTCCGAACTCCGGCGAATATCCGGCAGAGACGACTTGGAATTCACCGACCGCTTCCTGCGGAAGTGTAAATGAAAAATTCGATCGTTCGCCGCCGCGGATGCCGCCGAAAAACGGCTGGGTAAAATCGCCGCCGTCAACATTGATCGCCAGATCAATACCTTTTTGTCCGCCGACCGAAAGTTGACCGCGTTGCGGATCGATCTCGACATTCGGCGTCAATGTGGCCAGGTCTTGAAAGCGTCTTCCGTTGAGCGGAAGATTCGAAATTTCCGTGTTGTCCAGAACCGAATCGGGTTGGCTGACCGTTGTTTGAACTTCTTCACCCGTAACATTGACGACGGCCGAGACGTCACCGATGCCTAATGCAAAATCAACGTCAACCGTGCGGCCGACATTGATGACCGCTTCTCTCGTCTGTTCGGCAAAACCGCTTCCGCTGGCTGTTACCGTATATGTGCCGGGCCGCAATAGAACGAACTGATAGACACCATCTTCGTTCGTCGTCGCTATTCTTCCTTCACCCGTATTTTTGTTAGTTGCTGTTACTGTTGCATTTGGAATGACGGCATTGGTGGAGTCTCTGACAACTCCGGTGATCTGCCCGGTACTGGCTTGCGACTGTGCAAACGTCTGTCCGATCCCAAACAATAAACAAAAAATCAATGATGTTAAAAATGATTTTAACAATATTTTGTTGTTCATTTTGAATTTTATTCTCCTTAATAATTTACAAAAATTTAAGTTAGCTTGCAGGCTTTTTCCTACCATTCGTCCGAATGGTTTTTTGAATTTTATATTGAATATTGAATTTTTCTTGGAAATTTCGGATTTTTGATCCGACAAAACCTTTTTCCTCAGTTAATTTCAAAACCAATATTAACTGACACTGATACAAATATTTTTCAGTTGAAAAAAATAGAAGGGTTGAGAGCAGGCAAGATTCGCCCAAGCTTTTTCTTGTTCAACAGAACTTGTTGACAAAGTAAGTAGTTAAATCAAAAAATCAGGTTTTTTACAATCCGATTTCCTGGTCAGAATCTATGTGTTCACAGAAATTTTTAAGAACACTCCACAAACTTAAACCCGATGAAAAAGTTGATGACATTTGTCAGTCTCAACCCCAAATAATTTTCGATAGGAAAACTATCAAATCATTTTTTAATAACCAAAGGCAATTTCAGTTCCGAACCAGGCCACGATCAATTGAACTCTGCCGGAAAAAAATGATAAAAAAACGCGTTCTTTCTGAATTCAGAAAGAACGCGTTAAAAAAATCGTTTCCCAAAACTTGAGAGAAACTAGAATTGGAATCTGACTCCGAATTGCATCTGGAAAACCGGAGTTCGGCTGAAATTCGAAGTGATCAGATCGCCGTTCGCATCACGAAGTTGTAAAAATGTCGGATTCGTCGGCCCGTCCAGGCCGCATCTCGGATCATTGGTCGGCGTGCAGTATTGGGTCTGCGTACTGCTGTATTGAATATTCGCATTGTTAAACAAATTAAATATCTCGGCCGAGAAAACCAATCGGCGGGTTTCAGCAAATCTGAATCCTTTCTGTCCGCGGATATCCACGCCGTATTCGGCCGGTTGGCGGTAGGCATTGCGTTGGAACGGAAAACCCGGAGATACATAGGGTCTGTCGTTGTTTACGCTGTCCGCATTCAGATCCGAACCGGCGACCGCATCTACGGGCAGTCCCGAGCGGAGGCGGATGGCACTTGAAAATTCGAATCCGTAAGGCAGGAAGAAAATCGGGTTGGCGACGAATTGGTGTCTTCGGTCAAGCCGGGCCGGACCGTATTCCCGTCTCAGATCATACGTATTTTCGTAGAAAATTCCCGTCGCGTTGCGTTCATTATCATCATCCGAAAGACTCTGAGAAAGTGTGTAGTAAGCATTGATATTGGCCCAGCGGCGAACTACACGGGTTCTGAAAGTCAAAGCCCGGAACAATGAACGGCCTGACGATTCACGCAGGAGCAATCTGCCGAGTTGCGGAACCGGACGGTTATTACGGTTGAAGGTCGGACGTTCTGCCGGCCCGGTCGGAACGGGAAGCGGAAGGTTGACATCGCGGTTGCGTTGCAGACGGGTCGTATTGACCTGACTGTAATCCACACCGAGAATAAAACCTTTGGCTATTTCTCTTTCGTAACCGAGACCGAACTGGAAGGAACGCGGATTTTTGAAGTTCTCATCCATCCCGATCAGGTTAGCCCCGATCGCCGGCGTAATGCCAAGACCAAGTGCTCCGGCAAGTGTCTGGAGTTGCTCCGGCGATAAAGAAGGCAGATTATCCAAAGAAGCATTATTGGCATTGATTCCTAAAACTGCGAACTGACGGAAAACGGTATTCGGAACGCAGTTGCGGGCTTGCCCCAATGTCACTTGCGGACAGTTCACACCGTATTGATTCATAATCGCCACATAACCCGGATTTGCCGTTAAGAAGGCGTTGTAGGCATTTACACCGCCTTGGTTATTGGCCGACAAAGAGGTGGTTGAAAATGGAATTTGAACCGTTACATCGCCCGGCGGAATACGGAAATTATTGACCGGGCCGGCTAAGATAAGTGCCGGTGTGCGGGCATAGTAAAGTCCGCTAAAGCCGCGGAAAACGGATTTTCCGTCGCCGTTCACATCCCAGGCAAAACCGAGCCGCGGACCGACCTGCCATTCGCTGTCGGGAATTTGGGTCGGATCGAAACCTCTGCCGCCGAGAAGCGGGAAACTGGCGTTTTGAACCAAGCTGATGATCGTATCATTCCCCGTTTCCGCTTCCGGATTATATTGTTTTTCAAGCCGCAGGCCGAAGTTTATCGTAAATTTCGGCGTGATTCGCCAGGAGTCTTGTCCGTAAAAGGCGAGTTCTTTGATGTGGAAAGCCGCTTGCAGGTTTCCGATTTGCTGGGTATAGAACGTGCCGCCGTCAAAGCGTCGGTCATTCGGATTGGTCGGGTCTAGGGAAAGGGCGGTCAGACCGCCGGCTTGTCCGCCGCTGAAACTATACGAACCGAATTGATTGAATCCGAATAATTGATCAACGTAAATATCGCTGTATTCGCCGCCGAACTTGATGTTGTGATTACCTTTAAGAATCGAGAATCCGTCAACAAATTGAAGTCTTTCATCAAATTGCGTGGTCGGCAGGAAACTTCTCGTGCCGTAAAAACCGGTATTGGTCACGCTGACCGCCGGAGTTTGAGCATTGGCAAAACGGGGACGCTCGCCTTTGGCAAACTGGAAGCGGAATTCGTTGAAATATTCCGAACCGAAAGCACTTGTCAGTTGCGAGACAAAGACATTGTTGCGGTCTTTTTCCGTTCCTTCATTTGAAAGAGCACCGTTGCTGATCGGATTAAACAGAGTTCCGGCATCGCCGACGGATACGGAATTCAATCCTTCACCGTCGTTGAAGTTATAGCGGAAATTCGCCCGGTGGGCATCGTTGAAGTTCCAGTCAATTCTGCCGAGAACAGTTTTAGCATCGTTAGTCAGCTCATACGGAGTTTCCAAAGAGCGGAAATAACTGATCGCTTGTTGATTGGCCGGTGTAACCGTGACGGCGTCCAGTCCCGTGAACAGCACATTTCTGTCGGCGGTAAATGCCTGTTGTTCATAAGAAGCAAAAAAGAACAGTTTGTTTTTGACGATCGGGCCGCCGACCTCGAAGCCGAAGTCGCCCTGGTAGGCGAGGTTGCTGGTCGCGTCGATCGAGCCGGCGTTGGTGCGCGTCGCCTCGACCTGCGCGGTCAGC
>JBGTRS010000241.1:0-7023 GCA_041940665.1 Pyrinomonadaceae bacterium
ACATCGAGAGCGGAAATGACGGCGTGTTCCTGCACATTACAGAAAAGTGCGATCTTTTTGCGTAATTCCAAAGGCAACGCCCGGTCGGAACGGCAGAGCAGGATGTCGGGCTGAATACCTATCTCGCGTAATTCTCTGACCGAATGCTGGGTCGGTTTGGTTTTGAGTTCACCGGCGGCAGCAATATACGGAACGAGTGTCACGTGAACAAAGATGGCATTATTTCTGCCTTCTTCGTTGCCCATTTGCCGCAGGGCTTCCATAAACGGCAACGATTCGATATCGCCGACCGTGCCGCCGATCTCGACGATCAGAACATCCGGTTGATCCTTTTCGGCAACCGCCCGCACGGCCGCTTTGATCTCGTCCGTAATATGCGGAATGACTTGAATGGTTTTGCCCAAATAATCGCCGCGTCTTTCCTTTTCAATCACCGAGAGATAAACCCGTCCGCTCGTCCAGTTATTCGCCTGCGACATCTTCGCGTTCGTAAATCTTTCGTAATGCCCGAGATCGAGATCGGTTTCCGCCCCGTCGTCCGTGACAAAAACCTCGCCGTGCTGAAACGGCGACATCGTTCCCGGATCAACGTTGATATACGGATCGAGTTTCATCATCGTGACGGTCGCCCCGCGGGCTTCGAGCAAACACCCGATACTCGATGCCGCCAAACCTTTCCCAAGACTGGAAACAACTCCGCCCGTTACAAATATATATTTCGTCTTTTTTTCACTCATTATTTTTCCCCTTCTTTTGATTCTTCTCCGATAGATTTCCCCTTACCCTGCCGTTTATTATAACGACCTTTTTTAACTTCCGTGATCGCTTCCTTTCCTTTCGCCTCGCCCGGATTCAACATTCCGTTCAAAGCATTAACGCCCGCACTCAGAAGCGAAGCACTTTCCTCTGCTCCTTTTTCAAATTCTTCTTCGGTTCGTACCTTTTGTTTGCTAAGCAATTTCAAGCCGATTAAAACTGCTACCGGAATTAATAGAAAAAAAGCCAAACCGATCCAATCACTCATAAAAATTTTATAAATTAACAAAAAATATCGAACCTATAAAAAACAGAAAACCGAAAGCAAAAATAACACTGCATAAAATGAATTTATTCATATACTCTTTCGGAGCTCCCACTTCCATTAGTTTTCTGTATGAAAATGTAAAATTCAATGAAAAATAAAATATCGCAATTATCAAAAACAAGCCCGAAATGGTTGAATACATTTGAGGAAAATTATAAACCAAAAAATAATAGGCGGTTGCTATTATCAAAATAATAATTGTCGAATATGTATTTCTGTTTGAAAAAGCTTCGATAAATTTTAATTTTGTTTTGTCGTCTAACTTTTTTAAGGCGTTTGTCATTATGAAACGGTTTATAATGATCGCCCCGATAAAAACAAATGACCCGATAATAAAGCTATTCATTTTTTCAACAACTCCCGAATCTTTTCAAAATCTTCTCTCGTATCAACTCCGATCGAACTTTCCGAAACCTCGACGACCTTTATTTTCCCGCCGTTTTCCAAGATGCGAAGTTGTTCGAGCATTTCCGTTTTTTCCAAGGCTGACTGTTTTTGTTTCGTATATTCGAGCAGAAATTCCCGCCGGTAAACATATAACCCCGTATGTTTGCGGTAAAGATTTAATAAATCCTCATTCGCTTTCAAAGCATTTTCCAAACTGCCGTGTTTTTTGACCTCATCTCTTGGAAAAGGAATTGGTGAACGCGAGAAATATAGAGCAAATCCGTCTTTATCGGTAACGACTTTGACAATATCGGGACTTAAAACATCTCTGTAATCCGAAATTTTTTCGCAGGTGGTTGAAACCTGAACATCTTTTTCAGACAGCATCGCTTCGACCGCTTTTTCGATCGTTGTCGGCGAGATCAAGGGCTCATCGCCCTGCACATTGACGACGATCGAACCCTCTTCCAATGTTTCGGCGACTTCGGCAATGCGGTCGCTTCCCGATTGATGTTCTTTGGAAGTCAAAACCGCTTCATTGCCGGAACTTTCGACCACGTCCAAAATCCGCTCATCATCCGTGGCAACGATCACACGGGAGATATTCTTCGCCTTTTTTGCCTGCTCTAAAGTGTGCAAAATCAAAGACTTGCCGTTCAAGGAAAGCAGTAATTTCCCTTCCAGACGGGTTGACTGAAACCTCGCCGGAATGATCGCGACCACATTTTGTAAGGGATTTTTTCCGTGTTGCTCCACGGGCTTTTAGCATAAACTGTTTTGAAACTTAATTCAAGACATCCGCGTATCAAAAACCGTTTTTTTAATTTGGAAAATCCATTTAACCTAAATAAACTTTATCTCGTGGAAAATTTTAATCAAGAATATATCGCCGACACGGAATTGAGAAAAAAAGTTCCTGATGAACCTGCTTATAAATATTCGCAAAACAATCCGCCCTGGAATACTCCTGTGGCTTTCGGTCTTTGGTTTGCAAGCGTCATACTCATCGTCATCTTACAAATGCTTTTTGTTTTTCCGTATGTTGCCAGTCAAAATGTCAACTTCAATGACCAGCAAAGTTTTATGACGTTCGTTTCCAATGATCCGACCGCAATTTTTTTGCAGATTGCGGCCGTTGTTCCGGCTCATATAATTACTTTAATCATCGCCTGGCTGATCATTACACGGATTAATAAATATTCTTTTAAAGAAATGCTCGGCTGGCATTGGGGCGGCTATAATTGGTGGCAGACGGCACTGTGGACGGTCTTTTTGGTCGGGATCGTTTTCGCAATGGCCATTACCATGACCTATATTTACGGCGACAGCGAAAATGATCTGGATAAAATTCTAAAAAGTTCGAGATATGCCGTTTTTTTGGTGGCGATTCTGGCAACATTTTCCGCACCGCTTGTCGAAGAAGTTGTCTATAGAGGCGTTTTATATTCGGCTTTACAAAGAACAACCAACATTCCCATTGCCGTTATAATGGTCACGTTTGTTTTTGCGGTCGTTCATTTTTTCCAATATTGGGGCGATCAGGCAACAATCATTACAATAACCTTTTTAAGCCTTTTGCTGACTTTGATCCGTGTGAAAACGAACAGTCTTCTGCCCTGCATCTTCTTTCACTTTGTCATTAACGGAATTCAATCGTTCTTCCTGATCCTTCAGCCATATCTTCCGGAGGCAATAGATAATACAAAAATCGAGGGATTTTTCTTTTTGCTGAAATAAAAAAAAGCGGGAATGTCTTTTCGACATATCCCGCTTTTTTTTGAAAATTACCAACCGTTTTTTTAATCAATTCTTTTAGGATTAACGCGACCCGGCGATCTTTGCTGAGGAGCTCTTTGCGGCGGAGCCGTACTCGGTGTTGATCGGGTCGTCGGATTGGTTGTTCGGTTTGAACCGGGAAAACCGGTCGGATTTCCCGAACCCGGGAACGAATCCGGATTCACTCTTCCGCGAGGTCTCCGGACTTCCACATTTCCGCTGTTTTCCATCCGTCTGTAACGCGGCGTTTGGTTACGATTCGCTCTGTCTATATTTGCTTGCGGCGGATTATTGGTTGGATTTCCGTTACCATTGCCGTTACCGTTACCGCTTCCGCCACCGCGGGGGCCGACGTAAACCGGTCTCCAACGATCATAGTAAAACGGGTAGTTACAGATATTCGTGCTGGTCCCGATGCTGAAACCGTAAGGTGAACGCCATCCGTAACCGAACGGTAAGAAACTGTAAGAGTTGTAACTGCGGCTGTAAACCCACATTCCCAACGAGTTAAAACAATCAAATCCGACCCGGCGGCTGAGAAGCGTATTATTCAAACGATCTCTCGACAATTTCTTGTTGACTTTGGCGATCAGTTTCGCACGGTCTTCGCTCCATTGTTCAAAAGCATCTTCATCACCGCGGTCAAAAGAGGAAACGGCAACTTCATTTCCGTTCATTGTCGCGGTTTTACCCTTTTTAACTGTTTCGGCGTTGATGTTTCCGACCTGTGCTTTTCCCGGCGGACTTCGATCGTGCCGATGCCGTTTTCCAGAACATTGACGCGGTAAACGCCCGTATCAACCAGATAAAATTTTGCTTTCGGGGTTTTTACCGTAACCTTGAAGTCATCGCTGGCATAAACTTCAAAAATCGCACTGCCGCGGTTTATTTGAAGTTCCAAATCGTCCAAAGAGGTTGTCACAAATTCAAATTCCGAATCATTATCCAGTCTGATAAATGAGCCGGGATTAAGCAGAACTTCCGCCCGACCATTAGCTGTGGTCGAAACCTTATCGCCGACCTGTAAACTATCACCCTTGACCAGATAACCACTGTTACCGTCAGCCCGCTCAACGGTAACCTTGCCTTCGATATAATTAACCCCGCCCGCCTTGGCGGAAATAAGATATAAATCTCCGGCGGCAGACTTAACTCTCGAATCACCCTGGGCTATTGCGACCAAAGCCGTCATCAGAGAAATGACTACTGAAAAAATTATCAGGGAAAGATTTTTCTTCATTTTTTTGCTCCTCTTATAATGTGAACGGGGAAAGTATCTACAGTTTATTCCTAATTTTCTAAAAATACAAGAAATATTAAATTCCAAAAATTTCTTATTTTATTCCGCTCAATGTTTAGAGGGGTTGAAATGCATTTACGTTGCCATCTAAAAATAAAGAACAACCTTTGCCGGTCTATCACAATCAAAGTATTTGCCTGAGGCGGTTTGGAAAGGCGAATTTATATAAGAAGACACACAAATTTATGGCTACCTATCACGACCCTGTCAGATGTTTTGCTCCGTTGGAAGTTATCGAAAGATTACTTGAGATACGCTCCGAATTGGGCTACACGCAAGCCTTATATCTGCCGAATTCCAACGAACTTGCGAGTTTTTTAGATGCTCACGGATTTGATGCTTATGCATTTTCAACCAAAAATCAAAAAATCAACTACGGTGATTATCGCTCCCCGCTTGTTCCGGGCGGCGATAACGCCCATACGTCTTTAACGGCACATTAAATTTTTACAATATCCAACAACTAAAGGAACGCGGAAGGTGGAGAAGTTCATTTTCCGCTCCTTTTTTTGTTTTTAAAAATAATCTAAATGTTTCAAAATTTGTGCGTTTGACAAATCAAATAGAACGTTGAAAACTGTCTAAGACAAAAGAGTTATGAAAGCATTAATTTTGGCTGGCGGAAAAGGCACGAGATTGCGTCCGCTCACAGTATATACCCCAAAACCTATCGTTCCTGTCGTCAATCGCCCGTTCCTGCTTTACCAGATAGAGATTCTGCGGCGGGCCGGCGTAACGGACATTACCCTTTCCTTAAACTATCAACCCGATAAGATCGAGAGACTTCTCGGTCACGGGGCGGAATACGGCGTCAATATCAATTTTGTCACCGAACCGCAACCGATGGGAACCGCCGGTGCCTATAAGTATGCGGCGAATGGATTCGATGAGACAACGATCGTCTTAAACGGCGATATTTTAACTAATCTGATCATTGCCCAGGTCATCAAACAGCACCAGGAAACCAACGCCGAAGCGACGATCTGTTTGACACCGGTCGAAAATCCTTCCGCTTACGGATTGGTCGAAACCGACGAACAAAACAACGTTCTGCGTTTTCGTGAAAAACCGAAACCGGAAGAACTCGAAACTTTAACGACCAACAATATCAACGCGGGAATTTATATTCTCGAACCCTCGATTCTCGAACTGATTCCCGAAGGCGAAAATTTTTCGTTTGAATATAATGTTTTCCCTGAAATCTTGGCTCAAAAGAAAGAGTTTCGGGCATACATAATGGACAGGTCATATTGGTGCGACATCGGGACGCCCGAAAAATATCTCCAGGCTCACAAAGATTTTCTCGACGGGAACATCAAACATCTGGACATTGAAAAAACTTCCGATTTTGAACAGGCGACCTCGACATTTATTGACAGTAAATCCATTATCGGAAAAGATTGCGTCATCAAACCGAATGCGAGAATCGTCAATTCCGTTCTCGGTCAAGGCGTTCACGTCGAGGAAAAAGCCATAATTGAGAACTCCGTCATCTGGCCGCATTCGCGAATATCAAATTCGGCGGAAGTTTATGATTCGATCATCGCCCGGAGTTGCTATGTCGGAAAAAACGTCATCGTCGGCAAAGGCTCGGTGTTGGGCGATAAAACCTCTCTGACCGATTACACAAAAGTCTGATTCTTTTTGAACGTGGAAAAATTCACCAAATTCATCAAAGATATTTTCTGGACATTTATCTTTATCTCGATTTGGGGAATCGTCGGCGGACTCGGACTTTTTATGACCGTCATTTTTACTTTTTACGCCTATTTGTGGGCGATCTTTTTAACCGGATTTTTCTCGCTTTTTCATTTTTCGGATCTTAAAAATTTCTTTATCCAAAAAAACTGGCTCGCATTTTTCGGCAGACTTGTTTGTCTTCATATCTTAAGTTCGGCAATTTGCGGTTATATTGCATTTGGAAGCGGTTTGTTATGGGTCGAATTTAACCGGTTTGTCTCCACCGTTTTGATCGGTTCGTTAATCTTCTCATATATTTTCGTCGCATTCTGGACGATCGTTATAAAATTCTTTGCGGAGACAAGATTTTATAAAAACGTCCGAAAAACGATCGAAGGTTTGCATGTTTTGGGAGTTTTATGGCGAAATTAGATTTTTTTAGAAAACCGAAAAAATGAGAATCCGAAAAAAAAAGTTCCAGAATTTTCGAAAATTTGATTTTTTTTTTGATAAGAAAATGTTTTTTTGTATTTTTGACTTTTTTCTATAAGAACATTTTGTTCTTGCATTTCTAAGATTTTAGTGACAGGTATTGAGATTCCTAGCTACAACTTTGGTGACATGCACTCTTAAGAGTGCATTTCACTAAAGTTGTACATAAATATCAAGTATTTCAGGAGCATCAACCTTAATCATGAGATAGCAATTCCTAGGGAGGATGGAAATTTTTGAAGGATAAATAAAATGTCGACCCAACTGTAAAATCTTTTTAAGAATTCTTGCTTTAGTTCTCTGT
>JBGTRS010000242.1:0-7000 GCA_041940665.1 Pyrinomonadaceae bacterium
AGGCTCCCGACTCATCCGTTGCCTTCCAAACTTTGGGACTCGCTTACCGGATGAACTTCGATCCGGCGAAAAGTGTCGAAGCTTATCAAAAATCGCTCGAACTCGATCCGGCTAATCTTTCCGCCAAACGCTATCTCGCGGAAATGAAACGGGCGACGGGGAAAACCGATGAAGCGATCAAACTTTATGAGGAACTGCTGGAAGCGGATGCGGCGGACTTGAACGCCAAAACCGGTTTGATCCTGTCAAGGTTCGATGCCGGAAACGTCGTCGAAGCCGAACTTGCGATGCGGAACTTTCTGGTTGATAACCCGAATAATCTGCCGCTTCTCGTCGGTGCGGCTTATTTTTTCGCCACAAAAGGCGACGGCGAACAGGCGGTTGATTATTCGCAGAAAGCACTGGCGGTCGAACCGCGTTATGTCTGGGCATATATAACTCTGGCACGCGGATATTTATTGCAGGGCGAACCCGTTTTGGCGGAAAGGACTCTTTTGACCGCCCGCCGATTCGGAAATTTTCCGACCTTGCAGTATGAACTGGCGACGGCCCGGCTCGCCGCCGGATTCTATAGAGATGCCGCCGATGAACTGAAAGCGAATTTCACCTTAAAGGACGGCAAAGTGCAGACAAACTTGGGCGGAAGATTGGAAATGGAGGCGGAAAGTTTTACCGAACTGCTTTCACTCGAAAGACAATCGAGTATTTTTCAGCCCGCTTCGGCGGATGACGCGAAACAGGCGGAACGACTCAAAAAACTTCTGAAATTTACGCAAAAACTCGAAGCGGAAGAAGCGGACGAAACAGCCGTCATCGAAGCCGCAGATGAATTTATCAAAGGCGATGACAAGATGAAAACGCATCGGCAGATCTTCGTCGCGGGCCGGCTTCTGGAAAAGAAAAAGGCTCTGCCGAAAGTTCTGGAGATCACCAAAGAAGCCGTTCGGGGAGTTGATGCGGCTCTGGATGTAAAAAACGCTTCCGCCGCGGTTTTAGCCGACGAACTTTACGAACCGCGAAGGCTGGCGGAGATCAACAGCGAATCTCTGGTCGTTCCCGAACTTCCGCGGCAGACGCTGGCCGCCGTCATCCGCGGACGGATCGAGGCTTTGAGCGGCAGTGCCTTGTTCGGACAGGACAAAACGGACGAAGCCTTGATCAGAATGAAACGTGCCGTCAGCGTTTTTCCGAAAGAGAGTGCCTGGTCGCGGGCGGCATTCTGGCGGATGGGCGAGATTCTGCAGGTGCAGGGAAAAAGGGAAGAAGCCCTTGATAATTTTATCCGCGGCTATTTGCCCGAAGAGAAAAACGAGGTCAAAAAACTCGTCATCGAGACGCTTTACAAAAGCCTCAACGGAAGTCTGGAAGGCTTGCAGGCACGGCTCGAAACCAAACCTTCGGAAACAACAACGGCGTCCCTTTTCACAAAGAAAGAGGAATCAAAGGAAGTAAAGACCGAACCGACGCCCGAAGTTTCGGATGAAGATGTGGAGGATGAATCTCCTTCGGAAATGCCTGCAACCGATGAAATACCTGCACAGAATGAAACAGATGAAGAAACGGACGGTGCGACGATTCCCGAAGACCTGAATCTGGACATAAAATTAAAACCCGTCGAAAATCCGGCTCCGACGCCTGAAGTTACTTCTGAAACGGAAGCAAAAACGGAAACCGTCACTGATGAAAATAAAACCGATACGGAAAATCCGTCCGTTTTCGATGAGCCGAAAATTGAAGACAAAACCGTTGCAGAAGAAATAAAGACCGAAGATCTCGCAACGGACGCGGATGAGCCGAAAACGGAAGAAACTTCAACGAAAACCGCCGATGAAACGATTTCGGATGAAGTAAATGCAGAAGAGAAAGCCGGCGAAACAAGGGAAACGGAAACTCCGACCGATGAAACAAATGAAACGGAAACGCCGCCGGATGAAACGCAAACCGCAACAAACGATGTAAAGACCGAGCCAGAAAATACTGAAGTAAATGCGGAAACCGAAAAGCCGAAAGTTCCGGAAAAAGAAATCGTCAATCCGGCGGAAATGGTCAAAAAGCCGAAATCTTTCGGCCGACCCGTTTTGATAATCGAAGACCAATTGACGAAGACCAAAACCGAGTCAAGGATCGGCGAAGATGAAGAAACGGATAAAAAAGAAGCGGAAAAAACGGATGAAAAGCCTTCCGAAGAGGCAGTGAAAGACGAAACGCCTTCTTCCGAGGAGATAAAGGAAGATGAAGTAAATAAAACGGAAACGGTTCCGGCCGATATTCAAAATCCGGAAACCGAAAAAAAAGATGAATCGGGAATTGATAAACCGAAAACGGAAGAAGTCGAAACCGAAGACACCATAGCGGATGAAGAAATTCCCGCCGCAATACCGTCCGAAGAGTCCGCAAGCAAAGATGAAAAAACGGACGAAGATGCTATTCAACCCGATGAAAACGCCGTTGCTTCAATAAATGCCGGAGCGACGCGGCCGCGAATCGTTCCCGCAGATCAGATCAGAAAAGCGGAAGAGGAAACGCCGGCGGATTGTAAGATACTTATTACGCAGGAAGTCATTTCGATTATGAACAACGGCGGAAGTATGGGAATTTTGATCGGTGTCGAAAAACCGGCGGAATCGTTGGTAATCAAAGCCGTTTCGAGCAGTCCCGAAGATATTGATGTTATTTTCGAACCCGGCATCGGGGCGGAAGTCGGACGGGCTTTTTTCGTCATCCGTTCGGTCAGTCCGAAGACCGGCGAGTTTAAGGTTACATTCGAAACGCCTTGCGGCAAGAAGGAAATTCTGGTTAAAGTTAGATAGTCATTTATCATTTATCATTTATCATTTATCATTTATTTGTAATTCAAATAAATTTTTCTTCTTAAAAAAATGACCGAGTTTGGAAATTTGGTCAATGGTTAATGATAAATGATAAATGATAAAACATATCGAAGCGGCTATGTCGCTCTCGTCGGTCGTCCGAACGCCGGAAAATCAACGCTTTTAAATCATCTCGTCGGCGAAAAGATCGCCGCCGTCTCCAACAAACCGCAGACGACCCGCCATAAAATTCGCGGCATCGTCACGCTCGACGCGGGACAGATCGTTTTTATTGATACGCCCGGCGTCCATAAACCAGGGTTTGAACTAAACCGCCGGATGATGGCGGCGGTTCACGACGCGATCCTTTCGGTTGACTTGCTAATTTTAATGCGCGATGCCAATGTCTCGACCGGCAACGGCGATAAATTTGTTCTCGATCTGGTTAAAAAAAGCGAAAAGCCCGCCATTCTTGTCTTGAATAAGATTGATAAACTCCGCGAAAAAAACAAATTACTGCCGCTCATCGAATTTTATTCAGACGAACACGAATTTAAAGAGATCATTCCGATTTCCGCTCTCGAAGGCGAGGCGGTCGAACTTCTGCTCGAAAAGATTGCCGAAAATCTGCCGCCGGGCGAACCGATCTTTGATGAGGATGAAATGACCGATCAGCCTCTGCGGGTTCTGGTGGCGGAAATGGTCAGAGAAAAAATTCTCGAAACGACCGGCGACGAGATTCCGTATGTGACGGCGGTCATCACCGAAAGATTCGACGAATCGAACCCGAATCTGCCGAAAATCTACTGTGCGATCTATGTCGAAAGACCTTCGCAAAAACGCATCGTCATCGGCAATCAAGGCAAACGCATCAAAGACATCGGCATCAAGGCCCGCCGGGACATCGAAAAACTTCTCGGCACGAAAGTCTATCTCGAACTTTTCGTTAAAGTCGTCAAAGACTGGCGAAATCAGGAGAGAAAACTGGACGAGATCGGAATCGAAAAGTAAATAAAGGCACAAATTTTGCACTTTTATGAAAGTCGGATTAGATGTATCACCGCATAAAACCGTTAAATGTTGTGTTTATAAAGTTTTATGCCGGATACACGAATGGAGGAAAGATAGTTATGACTGTATTAAAAACATTCATTATTTTTATATTTAGTGCATTTTTATTGATCGGTTGCGATGCCGATTCGCCGCAACCCGATATGGCGGGAGTTGAAACCACTGTCCCGGCTGAGAATGAAGAATTTGTTTATGAAGAAGGCGACGGAGCCTGGGCAAAAGAAAATTTCGATCTGGCCGTTTTGGACGACCTGCTCGTCGAAGCGGACGATCCGCAGGAATTTGAAAGACTTATAAACAGCGAAGACGGCGTCAATAATCTGGATTTGAACGGCGACGGATATGTTGATTACATTTCCGTTCGCGAATTCGAAGACCGTACCGACGGTCAACGCGGATTTTCGCTGTTCAGCCGGTTCGGTCCCGACGAAATACAGGAAATCGCTTCGATAATTTTTGACCGCGACCGGCCCGACCGACGCGGGGCGGTAGTTTATGTCAGAGGCAATGAACAGATTTACGGCGAGAATAATTTCTACGAAGGGAACTGGCTCGATAAATCCTTAGCGATCGCCAACTGGGTTTTCGGCGACCGCGACGGATATTACCGTTCGCCGTATTATTACGATAATTATCCCGACTATTACGATCCGTATTACGTCGTCGAAACGCCCGTCTATCGCGAAAGAATTACCAAATATCAGGTCAATCCGGCGATGACGAAGATTACGACGCCGACGACGAAGATCAAGATCAAATCGCCGTATCCGGGCCGATCGTATAACCGCGTCTATGCAAAAATGGCGAAACCGACGAAGGAACAGATCGTCTTTATCAAAGACAATCCGAAACCGCCGAAGTTTGAAAAGGTCAAGGTCAAAGAAAAGAAAGACAAGGACTTTGAAAAACGCGGCAAAAAGGATGACGATGATTTTGCCGGACGCGGAAAAGTCAAAGATGATGACCGCCGGCAAAATCGCGGCAGAGATGATTCTTTGTGGGAAGGTAAGATCGAAAAGAAAGAAAAGTCCGACCGCAAGTTGGCAAAAGAAAACAAAGGCGGAAATAATAAGCCGGACAAACCCGCTAAGAATAATAAAGGCGGCGGCAACGGAAAAGGAAACGGAAAAGCGAAAAAAGATAACTAGTGTTTAAATAACTGCTGAATCTTTGCAGTTGTCCGATTGTCTTTCTATGATGAAGACAATCGGATTTTTTTATTATGAACAAACAGGAAAATTGGTATGCCGTCGAGGTCGAAATTTTGGAGGGAAACGAAGAAGCGATCGAATTTGCTTTGAACGAACTCGACTCCCTCGGCAACGAGATCAATCAGCTCGGCAAAATGAACTCGGAAAACGTCACCGTCGTCGGCTATTTTAACGAACTGCCCGGTGAGGAGATTTTGCAAAACACTTTGACGGAAGCGTTGAGAATCTACGGTTTTCCGGCCGATTCGATTTTGAGGATAAAAACCAAAGAGATCGAAAATCAGGATTGGCTGGCGGAATGGAAAAAGCATTGGCGGGCGACCGAAACGGAAAACTTTATCATCTCGCCGCCGTGGGAAAATATCGAAAACACGGAAAAGATCGTTGTTAAGATCGAACCGAATATGGCATTCGGCACGGGAACTCACGAAACGACGCGACTTTGTTTGCGGGCGATCGAAGAAAATTACGAGAGCGGTGCAATGACATTTTTCGATGTCGGCACGGGAACGGGCATTTTGGCGATTGCCGTCGCCAAAATTCAAACAAAAAGTAAAAAGGAAAAAGTAATAATTGTTGGATGCGATGTTGATGAGGATTCGGTCAAGATCGCAAAAGAAAATGCCGTTTTGAATGAGGTCGCAGAATTTATTGAATTTTATGCCGGTTCGATCTCGGAGAGTTCGGGTGAGTTTGATTTCATTTGTGCCAACGTCACGGCGGATGTCATCATTCCGCTTTTGCCGCTTTTGATCGGAAATACAAAACAAATCCTTGTGCTGTCGGGAATTCTGGTCGGGCAGAAAGAAGAAGTTTTGAAGGAATTAGAAAAATTTGAAATTAAAGATACATTATATAGGTTAGCTAACATAGAATTCTACTTTTGTAAATCAAATAAAAGTTCTGAATTTAGAAGACTTAACGAAAACACAGCAAGATCTTAGCTTCCTTGATTCGATATCAAGTAGTTGTAATGATAGTCATTGTGAAGAGGAAGCACAATATGCAAAATAGATTGATATCATAAATATGGATACAATCAACAAAGTAAAACCTGAACCTGAAACCTAAATGGAAGTTATTGAAGAAGAACCAATAAAAAGTGAATTTGAAACTCCAGCTAAAATGTCTAATTACTAAGAAGTCAAATTTGGTGATGATTAATAATAAAATGCTGGGAAATAGAAATCTAAATCTATACTTATTACAGGTGAAGGCAAAGGGATAGATTTAGAAGAAAGCACTGATGAATAATAATTGAAATAAAATTTAAAAAAGATTATGAAAGAGTTAAAAATCCAGTTAGGTAATGATATGAAAATGCCAGCATAAAAAAAAGGTTCCAGTTAGGATAATAGTGTTGAACTTAATAAAGTTGTTAAAAGAGATAGAAGAATGTCGGTCAAGACTAAATCCAGTGGCTTGCTATTCGGTAGTGGCACTACAGGTGGTGGTAGTGGATTAGGCAATCCTGGTTTACCATTATCATTTAAAACAGATCCACTCTAAAAACAAAATTCTGAAAAGAAACCTGACTGGAAAAATAAAAATCTTCTATAAAAAGTTAATATTGATAATACTCGATTGACTCATTCAAGTCCAGGCCTACCAGGCACATCAGTCAATAATTTCATAAAATCAGATGAAGAAATCAAATCTAATAATGATAGTAGCGATTAAAACATTCAATAAATGATGAAAATGATGTAGTCAAGCTAAGATTCACTCCTATTGAAAATGTCGGAAAACTTTACGATGAAATTCGAACAATTAAACGAAAAGATGGACGATATGTCCAAGTCAAAGGCTCAGAGAAAATCCCAAAGATCAAATAAGAAATCCTAATCATCTCAAACTATTGAGTCTAATTAACAATGAGACATTCAAAAGAAGTTTGATAAAGTTTGA
>JBGTRS010000243.1:0-6997 GCA_041940665.1 Pyrinomonadaceae bacterium
AAACCGCCGATCTGATCCTGCAAGGTCGGGCTCAGCGTTGCCGCCTGCACCTGAAATGCCGAAACGCCGAACACGGCGGCGGCAAATAACATAACTAAAAAATTGTTTATTAAATGATTAAATTTGCTTTTCACTTTTCTGTTCCTCAATCTTCTCCTGATAGGTTTGTTACTTGAATTGACACGAGAATATCTAAAAGGGTTTGAGAAATACTTGAGAAGCGGATTTTGAGACTTGAGGAAAACTTGAGAATCCTTGAAAAGCTATCTTTAAATGTTGAATAAAAAAAAGAAATGCGGATTTTCAGCTGAAAATCCGCATTTTTGTCTGGAGAAAAGCCGTTCGGATTTTACCTGAAACGCCGCCTTTCCGCCGAGTTCTTTTTGCTCTTCTGACCTTTCGGCTGGCCGACAAAATCAACGTTCGAAACCGATTCGTTGATCTCAAAGATCAAACTGTCGGGTGAAAATTCGAATCTCCCGTGAGCGGCCCGGATCTGATAGAGACTTCCCGTTTCAATGTTTTCAAACCGGTAAAAGCCGAAATGATTCGAAATTTGGCGGAATTCTTCGCCCGTTTCGAGATTTCTTAAAGTTACAAAAGTTCTTGAAACCGGTCGCCCCGCTTCCGTTATGATCTTCCCGCCGATGGCCGCCGCCGCCGCGGTTGAAGGCAGAGATTTGACGGCAAATCCCGCTAAAGCCCAACTGTCCGTTCCGCTCAATGTCCAGCTCATCGTCACGGGCGAAGCGGCCGAGGATTCCGTGCTTCCCGCCCCGATGTCGAACGCAAAACCGAAAAAGGAACGGCCGTTCCAACGCAATATCTGTCCCGCACCTTCACCAAAAAATCCACCGGTCGGTGAAACCGCCAGAGTATCCAGCACCAGATCACCGGCGGCGGCATCGGAGATGACGACGGCCGGACTCGCGTTATTGGCCGCGGCGGAAGTAAAGGTGCCGTTCGGCGTAGTTTGATTTACTCCCGAATAAGATGTCCCGCCGCCGACCGCGTAGTTGGCCGTACCTGCCACTAAATTCACCTGAATCGTTGCCGTGCCGCTGGCCGGATTTATCAAGCGGTAAATTTCCACCGAATTTCGGTTGTCCGATGAAACCCGGCTTCCGACCGGTGCTAAGGCGTTTCCTCCGTAGGTTACTCCGGTCACACGAGAACCGGGAAAGGCGGGCAAAACCGTTGTCGAGGTCGAAACGCTGACATATAAAGCTCTCGCCGGATTTGTTCCGACCGTGTGCGGCCAGGAAACGGACGTAACTCCGAGAGTATCGAATTGTCCCTGACTGCTTGAACTATCGAAAACAACCGCCGCATTTGTTTGTGAAATCGAGATCGTCAGACACAAGATTAAAAACAAACCTATCGAACTAAGGTTTCTCGAGACCTTTGACCTTTTATACATCTTTATCTCCGGTGATTATTTTCTGGAAAATAATCAGTTTAATAATTCATGGAAGGTGCGAATTGTTTCAGGGGCTGGTTCGACACCGAGTTCTTTTCTTAAAAGTTCTTCGAGGGTTTCAAACTGTTTTTGCACGGCGGCCGGTTTGCCTTGGGCCGCGAGGGTTTTCATCACGAGCCGATGGGCGTCTTCTCTGAACGGGTCTTCCCGCAGGATCTCTTTTGAAAATTTCAGAGCGTTCGACCATTTTTTCTCTTTGAACGAAAGCTTTGCCAAGGCACTCAAAAGCCGCGAATGCTGTTCGGCAAAATAGAGCCGCCGTTCTTCAACCCAATCCTCATAAACGCCGCTCATAAATTCGCCGCGGTAAATTTTGTGGGCCGCTTCGACCTTTTCGCGGAAGGTTTCATTATCCTTTCCGCGTTTGGCTTTTTCGGCTTCCGAGATCAGTTCTTCAAAATCCTCCGTATCGATCGAATAGGAAAATTCGGGATTCAACTGATACGCACCGTCGCGGAAAACCAGAAAATTCTGCTTCAAGGATTGCTTGTAATTCAAAGCCTTGCGAATGTGCGAAATTGTCGGGTGAAAGTTTTTTTCGATCGTGGCCGGATCATCTTCCCCCCAAAAAGTATCGATCAGAATATCCTTTTCGACCCGTCGGTTGCGGCTTGATGCGATAAAACAAAAAATATCACGAGCTCTTCGGGTTGTCCAAGCTTCGGATGCAAACGGCGATGACTGGTCCCGGTAAATCTCGACCGGGCCGAGCAGATTGACGGTCAGATCGGTCAAAGGCTGAACAGATTCGCTGATCACCTCGACGGGAATGTTTTGCGTTTGAACGGCTTTGGCCTTCGGAAGATTTTCCCGCAGATCGAGCGGAAGTTTTTCGATGACGTCTTCATCGTTAAAAAATCCGGGATTTTTGTTTATCTCGGTTTTGAGCCAGTATTCGTAATCGAGCCGGGCGGTCAGATCGAGCGTTCTCTGCAGATGCCGGAGCATTTCCTTTCTGTTTCCGAGTGCATTATAAACTCTGGCCAAAAGCAAGGAATTTTGAGATTCTTCATAGTTGAGGCTTTGTTTGTTGTAAAACTCGAGCGATTTTTCGAGTTCCTCGGTCAGGTTTTCCGTTTCGTTCTGTTCAAACCGGATCGCGGCCAAACCCAATTCGGCACGTTTGATGCCCAATTCCATCTTTAATTTTTTTCTCTCATTGAGCAAAGTTTCCAGAAGACCGCGAGCCTTCACCAAATCGCCCCGCATCCAATAATAGATCGCGTATTCTTCTTCGATCTCAAACCGGAAACGATTGATTCCGGCATCGTCGTAAGCCTTTCGGGAGCGTTCGAAATATTTGTGGGCCTCCTCGAAATTTCCCGTTTCCCGGTGATAATGCCCGACCGCTTCCAGAATTTCGCCGAGAATCGGTTTCATATTGTAGGTTTGGCAGAGTTCCAGAGAACGGTTCAAATTTTGAATCGCATCCTCAAATTCGCCGCGGTAGAGATGCATCCGGCCGACATTCAGATATCCGAAGGCTTCCTGCGGCAAAGCACTTCCGTCCTCGCGGAACATCCGCTTGAGCCACCGCAGAGCCTCGCCGAATTCGCCGCGAAAACCCGTCGGAATCGCCAAGTTATGAGCCGCGATGCGTGAAAATTTGTCGTTTTCGCACTTTTCGGCCAGTTCCAAAGCGAGCCGGAACTGCCGTTCGCATTCCGACCAATCGCCCTGCACGGCGTAGCACAAACCGCGTGTGTTGGCACATTTCATAAAGGTTTCGCTCTCTTCGGAAACCAGATTTTCGGCCTTTTCGATATATTCGAACGCTTCGGAAATTTTTCCTTTGCGGCGGGCGATGCTGGCCAGGGAATAGAAGGCTTCGGCTTCGCCGGTCGTGTCGCCCTGTTCATCGAGCAGTTTGACGGCCCGATTTAAGATTTTCGAAGAATTATCCAAATCTCCCTGATGTCTGGCCACTTCCGCCTGATGCAATAAAGCCCGCGGATATTTTTCGAGAGCTTCCGCGGGAATTTTCTCCGCGTAGATATTGAGCGTCGTGATCGCTCCGCTCGCCAGCCATTCTTCCCCGTGGGCGGCGATGATCTCCGCCGATCTTTCGAACTCTTCGGCTTCCAGCAGATACGGAATCGCTTTTTTATACTGATTCTTTTCAAGAAAATACTCGGCGATACGTTTTCTTTCCTCGGAAATCTTGCGTCTGCCGATCTCGGAACGCAGACGGCGTTGCAGAAAGTCCTGAAAAAGCGGATGCAGACGATATTCCTCGACCGCCTCGCCGTCGCCGACGCTCGTTAAAAAAACATTTTTCTGAACGAGTTCGGGCAGAACGGCCGAACAGCGTTTATCGGGAAAAAGCCGACTGCACACATTCAGCGGCATCGAATCGAGCAGAGAAATTTTCAGAAGCAAATCCTGCGTATCTTCGTCTTCCCGTGAAAAAACCTCTTCCGCAAAATAATCGAAAATATCCTTTTCCGATTGATGAAGGGTTTCCGTCAGATCGAGTTTCGGCATTTCCGCCTGGGCATAGATCTCTCTTTCGGCAACCTGACAGACGAGCTGCAGAGCCGTCACCCAGCCTTGCGTTCTTTCTCTGTATTCCTGAATTTCTTCGGTTTTCAGTTCGACATTGAGCGTATTTTTGAAAAGCTCGCGGACTTCTTCATCGGTAAAAAGCAGATCGTCGCGGGTGATGATGAGAGCCGCCGAGCGGGTCCGGTGCCGCATGATCGCCAGCGGCGGAATGTCCCGCGTGGTGATAATGACGTGCAACAGTTCCGAAGAATACTGCAAAAGCCGGTCAACCAATCTGTGGACGATGGTTTCCCGGCCGATGTGGTGATAATCGTCCAAAACCAGAATGAATGGCTGTTCGATACTGTCGAAAATTTCGTTGAGAAGCAGATCGGCGGCCCGTTCCGGCTGCTGAAGAAGTTCGTCTTTGGCTTCATTTATATAGGCCAGCAGAGTCTCGCCGAATTCTGGATTGATGCTTTTGATTCCTTCCGTGACGTAGCCGATAAACGTAAACGGATCGGCATCGGTATGATCGAGCTGATACCAGACGGTTTGGCGGTCTAAACTGCGGATAAAATCGGCGATGAGGGTGGTTTTTCCGCAACCGGCATCGGCGGCGACAAGTGTCAGAGGCGAGTTCAGATTGGAATTTAATCTGTCCGTTAGACGCTTTCTCGAAAGAAGTTCCGAAGCGGGACGCGGCGGAAGCAGTTTTGTTCGCAGATAAAAAGTCGGCTTGGTTTTTTGCATCCTAATCTCTTACAAAATACCATTATTGTTATAAAGGCTTTGCGAGACATTATTGCATAAACAAGCACATTTTTCGAGCTAACCATCAAAAACCCGAATAACTTAACCGTCTCTTCCGGCAATCCGTGAGCTCTCTCTCTCTCTCTCTCTCTCTGTCCGGCTCTCAGGAGTTTTCCGACAATTCTATCAATTTGGAAATCCTGCCGAAAGATTTTTTATAGACACTTTTGATCTTTTCTTCGGAAAACCCGAACTTTTTAGTAAAGCTGAGGGTTTCATCAAAATTGAACGCCAGCAGTTTTTCGTCTATCACACCGAGAGCCTGTTTTGAACGCAGACGCCAGAGCGGAAGCGGCGGCTGGCAACGCGACAGAATCAAGAAATGCGTGTTTGGCGACAGAGAGTAGACAAGCGTGTTGAAGAAATCCGTAAACCATTCCGAATCAAAGACATAATGAGCATTATCAAGCACGATAAGACGCGGCTCTTTCTCATCCGCAATCGAAAGCCGGAGCAATAAACTTTCCACAAAATGGGAAATTTCCGCCTCGCTTATCTCTGCTTTTGATTCATAATCGGCAAGTTTTTTACAATCGAGAAGCGGTTCATTAAAACTTTTCGCAAAATACTTTGAAAAGACTTCCCAACTGTTATCGGCCGATTCGATCGAATACCAGGCGACTTTTTTATATTGCTTGGCAAATTCCGCCGCCAGAACCGTTTTTCCGCTTCCGGCACGACCTAAAATCAAGGTCGCTCCGAACTGCCTTGAGGATTTGAGAAGCATCTGGTTAAGCCGCGGACGTGAAATTTGATTTTCAAATTTCGGAACGTCCAGTTTTTCGGTAAATAGATGAAGCTCCGCCTTTCTGCCGGATTGAGTTTTATGTTGGCTGGAAACGACCTCAAATTGAGTTTCCGCATCGTTTATCTCTAAATTTTCGTGGAATGAATACAACATAGCCATACCATTGTGAATCCTAATTTCTAACCCTTGAGAAAAACTTGAGAAATTTTGAAAAAACGAAAAAAAAACACGCTTTTTTCAGAAAACTCAAGTTTTTCTCAAGGTTCATAAATAAAATGTAAGGTGTTTATGCTTAGAAATTAAATTTTTGATTTTTGAGCGGAAACAATTGCTCTCCTCTTAAAACAAAAATGAAGTTTAATTTTTTAGGAGTAAAATTATGAAGAAGTTTGTAGTCATTTTAGGTTTGGTTTTAGTAACTGCTGTTTTTTCAACGGCACAAAGCAAAAAGGTAAGTCCTGATTTCGATGAGAAACAAGGTCCGCCGGTTAGTGAGCAAAAGAACAAAAATAAATCAAATTCGGCCGACTCAACGGACGATTTTTTATTGGAATCGGGAACGAGCCTGGACGCCAAACTTTTAAGTACTCTGGATGTAAAAAAAGCAGAGGTCGGTGACGAAGTCGTTTTAAAAACAACCAAAACGATCAAACAAAATGGCGAAGTAGTTGTCCCGAAAGGCACGAAATTGATCGGCAGAATCACGGAAGTTCAAAGAAAAACAAAGGAAAACGCTACCTCCAAGGTCAGTATGGTTTTTGAAAAATTGCAAAACAAAGACCTCTCCGCACCGCTCAATGCGAGCATCGTTTCGATCACCAACGTTGCCGGTAATGCCCGGGTCGGTGATACATTCGGAGCGGATACGATGACAAGTTCACGCTCGACCGCAACTGCGAACGGAAACGGTTCCGGCGGTGGCGGCGGACTTTTGGGCGGCGTGAACAATACGGTCGGCGGTGTCGTCAATACGACCACAAACACGGTCGGCGGCGTCACAAATACCGTCGGCAATACGGTCGGCGGAACGACGAATACCGTCGGACGCACCGTGAACGGCATTCAGATTTCGCAATCCGCCAATGCCTCGGCAAGCGGTTCGTCAACCCTTTCCGTCCAAAACAAGGATTTACGATTGGAAAAGGGAACAACTTTTCAATTGCAAGTTAACGAATCAATTCAAAACTGATTAGGAAAAGTCATAAAGTTGTGCTATTGTTGAAAATTCAGCACAGCTTTATGACCATAATTAATTTAATTATTAAAAGTATGGTTTTTCCCCCCGTCCGAAAACCAAAACCCTCGAGAATAATGAAAAAAGTAATCAGCTTTTTACTTTTATATGTTTTTGCCGTTAATGCAGTTTCGGCGGGTATTCTTGTGTCCGAATCGAACGGCATCAGCGTAACCGGAACCGATGGCATCGAATATGTCGGGATAAACGGCGTGACCGTTTCGGGTGCGGACGGTTA
>JBGTRS010000244.1:0-6995 GCA_041940665.1 Pyrinomonadaceae bacterium
CTGTATTCGGTGTCGTTTCTTTTCCAGAAACAGGTCGTCGCCGCCGAGGTAATCGTAATTCCGCGTTCCTGCTCCTGTTCCATCCAGTCCATTGTCGCCGCACCTTCGTGCACTTCACCGATCTTGTGAGAAACACCCGTATAATAAAGCACACGCTCGGTTGTCGTGGTTTTACCCGCGTCAATATGAGCCATAATGCCGATGTTTCTGAATTTGTCTAACGTAATTTTTGACATAACTTTGTCAGTGGTCAGGGTTTTCAGAGGGTAGAGACAAAATATGTTTTTTACTCGTCCCTTATCTCTTATCCCTTGTCCCTAATTAAAATCTATAATGTGCAAACGCCTTGTTTGCATCCGCCATCCGATGAACTTCCTCTTTCTTTTTGACCGCACCGCCGCGGTTGCCGTTGGCGTCGAGAAGTTCACCGACCAATCTGTCCTGCATTGTTCTTTCACCGCGTTTTCTGGAAAAACTGACGATCCAGCGGATGGCCAGAGTATTGCGGCGGTCTTTGCTGACTTCCAATGGAACCTGATAGGTTGCCCCGCCGATCCGTCTCGATTTTACTTCCAATGTCGGAGCGACATTGTCGAGGGCAGATTTGAAAACTTTCAAAGGTTCTTCGCCGGATTTTTCGGCAATTTGCTCCATCGCACCATAAAAAATTCTTTCAGCCACGGATTTTTTACCCGTCAACATCAATCCGTTGATAAATTTTGTAACGATCACGCTGTTATAGATCGGATCGGGTAAAACTTCTCTTTTCTCTGCAACTCTTCTTCTTGGCATAACTTTTTCAGTTATCAGTTATCAGTTTTCAGTTTTCAGTGTCTGTTCACTGTTGACTGTTGACTGTTGACTGACTATTTCGCTCCCTTCGGTCTTTTTGCTCCGTATTTCGAACGGCCTTGGTTTCGGTTATCAACGCCGGAGGCATCGAGCGTTCCGCGGATAACGTGGTAACGAACACCCGGCAAGTCTTTGACACGACCGCCGCGAATGAGAACGATCGAGTGTTCCTGCAAGTTGTGTCCGATACCCGGAATATAAGTTGTCACTTCGATTCCGTTGGTTAAGCGAACACGGGCAACTTTGCGAAGTGCCGAATTCGGCTTTTTCGGTGTCGCCGTATAAACTCTCGTGCAAACACCGCGCTTTTGCGGACTTTTCTGCAAAGCCGGACTGGCCGTTTTGTCCTTTATTACCTTGCGACCTTTGCGAACTAATTGGTTAATCGTTGGCATAATTTTTCGTTTGTCTTAAACAATTAAAACTTCCTATTTAAAGCGTAAAACATCCCGTAACCTGCCTCTTACCGAATTCGTTTCGGCAGTTAGCACAAGCGGCTACGCATCTATTAAATTGTTTTACTTAAAAACTTTTTATAATCAGGAATTTTTTAATCAAACGCAGGCAATAAAATAAAATCTTGCTAAAAAATTCCCTCTTCTCAACTTTTCTGTGGCGTGGTCTTTCTTTTACTAAACTGGAAAGCCTTTCGCTTTTTTCTTTTACCCCGCAACGTTGGAATATTTACAAAATATCTCGCCCGGTTTTACGCCACAATATCTGTTGGCACGTTTGATCTTTTGCATCAAACGTCCTGCGTTTTCAAACAAACCCGTAAAGGCTTGCACATCAGACTAAGTCCGAAACTTAAGAATATAGTGATCGCGGAAAAATTTGTCAAGTGGGTAATAAAAAAACTCTCCGTCTGAGGCTCAGACGGAGAGTTTTTTTATTACTCACTTTCAATGGAGGGATTAATGCTCAAGAAAAGATTTTGCATCCGAATCCCAAAACTTCTCTGCCCCGGCAAAATTCGGCGATAAAAGGTTAGTTTCAAATTGTTGATTGATTTTTAACTGTGTGATCGTATATTTGGCCTTCATGGCCATCGCTCCATTGTCATCTCTTGCACCAACTTCTATGATATATGGAAATTTTACGGTTAACCCCTGAACAGACCGCATATCATTTAATAAAATTTCCACCAATGGATTCCCGTTCTCTTTAGTTCGGGCAACTGAAACAGGTTGCAGATTATTGACAGATTCTCCGACAAGTCTGACCCGATAGTTATACGGAATCTTGTTTAAATCGCCTCCAGGCATCTCGATCAAACTGTGAATAATTCCGTTATTAGTATCCGTGCTGATCTCTGATATGGAGCTTACCCGTTTTGCCCATCTCAATGGCATTTTTATATCATACAGACGCATTTTGCAGCCTTCACAGCTATCGTCATCATTACTTAGAAATTCAATCGGTAAAAACAAGGGATTTGGTAACGCATTTGGTAAACGGGTTTCTTCGCTCGACTGAAAAGAAACTATTTTCGATTCGCGATCATAAAAATAAAATTTGGTTCCATCGTACAATATATCGACATTTCTCATTAATCCTTCATTTTCAAGATTTTCTGAAATTTCGGAAACATATTTGTACTTATTGTCCTGGGCTATGTATCTAACCTTACCGGTACCGGTAACGTTTGATGTCGGTTTTATAATTTCAATAGTTACATCCGCTTCTAATTCAACGGTCTTGATTGTTGAATATGCATCCCGCATCTTTTCAAGTGCAGTCACGTAACCATTATTTCCGGACGTTGAGCCGCTACTCCGCGATGATTTACTTACAAAATAGTTTCCCGCATCCGTAAATCTTTCAGATAAAAGTATTAAAACAGCAACAGATAAAATAACTACCATGCAGGCTATGCCGATCAAGACGACAAATTTTGAAACCGTTCTTTTCATACTTTTCCTCCTAAATTTTAGTGCATTACTTTCTGTCTTACTCCACATATTTTGTGTCCGAGCGGTGACACAAACTACTGCTTCTATCCCCGGGAACACAAACACTCGCTCCCAACCCAGGGCCGCAAGCACAGGAAAAAAGCCACCAGCATCGTCTTGCACCACAGTTATTGCTGGCTATTCTGAATCCATAACCTCCGCTCCAGGTCGAACTAACAGCAGGCAAGGTCGTCGGTAACAAATAACAAGGAGGATAAAATCTTCCATCCCAACAAAAAGTTTGATCTCCACATCTGCCCCGCTGAGCGTTTGCAACTTTGATGAGACCTGTTTCTCTGACGATAAAGATAAAAATAAAAATCAATGTGAGTTGTCTGATCTTTTTTGAGGATTTCACGTCTTTTGTTTCTCCAAATAATCAAATTTCAAAGATTAGGTAAAATTATCGCCTAAAATTATTTAAAATCAACAATTATTTTTTAGCGAAAACTATTTTATATAGGCTGATTATATCTTTTTTAGCCATCTTGGTTTTCAGCTTGGATATTTTCCCAGAATTGTCTGCGGTATTCGGAAGGTGTAAGGCCGTATTTTTTCTTAAAATCGCGGGTTAAATGACTGTCATTCGGCATTCCGATTTCGATCCCGATCTGTTGAATCCGGCAAAATTTTGTTTTCAGCAACCTGCTGGCTGTTTCCAGACGTTTGTCCTTCAGCCAGGCAATCGGTGGCATTCCGGCTTCGGACTTAAAAAGTCTTTGCAGATGCGGAACCGAAACCTCAACGATTTCTGCCATTTCTTCTATTGTCCATTGATGTTTGAGATTACTGAGCAGCTTTTCTTTCAAATGAAAAATTCTTCCATCCATAGTGGGAAATACTCCTTAAAAATGAAAGTTCAGGGTGAATGAAATTTTCGCTGATTATAATCCAATTTGTAATTAAAACCAAATTTTGATTAAATCTTATGTTTATTTTGATGCTTTGCATTTATATGAGGTTTTATGAACGAGAATTATTCCAACAAATTTGAAAAACAATTAGATCAATTCAGCGAAAATCAATGGCTGGAAACATTATCGCGGCTGGCTCCGGAAATCCACGAAGTTGACCGGACGGCGACACAGGTCTGGTTTCGATTTTTTCCGCTTTCGCTTTTTCGGTATTTAGAACGGGCGGAAGACAAGGACGCGGCTTTGCAGGGTTTTGTTATGCAGGGCGAATACGAATTAAAAACGCAGATTGACTCATCGCACAAATTTCTTTGGGGCCACAGGTTTTGGGCGGATGTCAAAAAAGCGATTATCGAACGGGTCAATACGTTTGAAGCAAATGAATTGGATCTGGCTAACGAGATCCGTCTGATCGCCAAAACTGCGGCGGCAACCGTTAAACAGGATTCCTCTTTACTCATTGGAATTACGGCGGTCGGTTTGATGACGCTTGTTCAAACGGGTTTGGAAGGTTTCAAAAAAACTTCGGGCGAAAACGCCAAAGCCGAGGGACTTCTCAAAAAATCGCCGGAAAAAGTTCTCGAAGCACGCACTTCGGATAAAAAACAAGGCGTTTTCGGTTTCCTGAAAACGGTTGATAAAGAGTTTCAGGTCACCTGGGATGAAAGAATTAAAAACGCGAAGTTCGATATTATTTTCGATGAAGAGATCGCTTCCGGGGCGGCCCGCGATCAATCGCAAAACTGGCTTGAAAAAGACGAGCGGTGCATCGAAGGAGTCGTTCCGGTCGAATGCCGTTCGGCCGCCTGCGGAACCTGCTGGGTCGGAGTCATCGGCGGACAGGAAAAACTTTCCGACGTGCAGAGACTCGAACGCAAGCAGATGAAGGTTTTCGGCTACAAACAGGGCGACGAAGCCAAACCGTTTATGCGGCTCGCCTGTCAGGCCCAGGCCGAAGGTTCGGTCTCCATCGTCATTCCGCCCTGGAACGGCGTTTTCGGTAAAAAGATTTACGGCGTCGAACGGGTCGAACTCGAACCCGCCACAAGTTCGGCGAAAAAACTGCGGGAAACGATCGCCGAAGCATTGGAAGTTTCAGAATAACATTTTGATTCTTTTGTAAAAAAGAGTTTATGTCCGTAGCTAGAAAAACGGACATAAACTCTTTTTTTTGTATGAATTCAATACAAGCAAAATTCTCCGTAAAAACCATTCGGAATATATTTTCAACCAATATCTGAACTATTTTGAGTCATTTTTGCTTTTGGAATGAAGTTTGCTTCCAAAATAAATGTTGAGGACTCTTCCCTTTATTTTAGGACAAAGAGTAGCGAAAAAAAATTTAATAGAATTTTTCGGAATGATTCTTGATTTTTTCAAAAATCGTTTCACTGCTTCTAATTTTTTATCGCGGTTACGACAAGGAGGAAAATTTCAAATGTCTGAAAGTGGGTTTATGAAGTTTACGGTTTTATTTTTATCATTTTTATTATTGACAATTTCAGTTTCAGCCCAAAAAGAAAAGAAAATGGTTGAAAGTTCGGGTAAAGCCGTGATGTGGGAAAAGGTCAATATTCCTCAGAGAGACCTTTTTTACGGTCCCGGCGGCAAGCAAATGATGCCCGATCTAAGCAACATCACTTACATTAAAGAAGAAAAAAGCGGACATAATAAAAAATATCGGATCAAAGACGGTTCGGGAAAAGTCTGGGTGGCTAAACTCGGCCGCGAAGCCCGCCCCGAAACGGCGGCCGTCCGGCTTCTCTGGGCATTGGGTTATAAAACCGAGATCAATTATCTCGTTCCCGAAATTACGATTCCCGGTAAAGGAACTTTCAAAAACGTCCGGCTTGAAGCCCGACCGGAAAACATTGACCGTCTTTACGAATGGAAATGGAAAGATAATCCATTTGTCGGCACAAATGAATTGCAGGGTTTAAAGATTATGATGGTTTTCTTTAAGAACTGGGACGTTCTCGACCTGCAGAATAAGGTTTTGGAAGTAAACGGCAAAAACGGCAAAGCATATCATTTTATTATCAGCGATCTCGGTGCCACCTTCGGAAAACTCGGCAATAACAATTTACCGATCATCTATCGGCTCGGCCGAAGCACCGGCAATCCGAAAGATTACAGCCGTTCGATCCTGATCCGTGAAGTCGAAGACGACGAAGTGGAATTATCATATAAAGGAAAAAACAGAGGTGTTTTTAAGGACATCAAGGTCGAAAATGCGGTCTGGCTTTCCAAATTGATGACTCAACTCACCGATAAACAGATCAGCGATGCTTTTCGGGCGGCAAATTATTCCAAAGAAGACGTTGCCATTTATACAAAAGCCGTCAAAGCAAAAATCGCCGAGTTGGAACAACTTTCAAAAGAACAAAATCTGGCTAAATTCTAACGATGGCCAGCCAATTAGCATAAAGACAAAATAATCTTTGGAAATATGAATTAACAAAAACGGCGGAGAAACTCACCCCTCACCAAAAACACCGTAACGTAAAGCGTTGCGGTGTTTTTATTTTATGGAGATGTTTTTATTATGAAAAAAAACTTTCAAGTTTCGGATTTTCCGCTTTTTTTGAAATAATACTTCAAAAATCAATTAGACAATTTTAGAAAAATTATGAGCGAAAAAATTTTTGCGGAAAATATTTTAGAAGGCAAAGTTGCGTTCGTCACGGGTGGCGGAACGGGCATCACGGGCGGAGTCGCCCGGGCTTTGGCGGAACACGGAGCGAAACTGGCAATAACTTCGCGGAAGATGGAAAATCTCGAACCGATGAAAAAACTCATCGAAGACGGCGGCGGCGAATGTTTTGCAGTGGCCTGCGACGTGCGGGATTTTGAAGCGGTCGAGGAAGCAATCAAACAAACCGTCGAGCATTACGGCAAGATTGATATTGTCGTCAACGGTGCGGCCGGAAATTTCCTTTGTTTTGCCAAAGAGCTTTCTTCAAACGGCTTCGGTACGGTCGTTGATATTGACACGAAGGGAACTTTTAACGTCTGCCGGGCGGCATTCGAGCAATTAAAAGAGAATAAAGGGCAGATTTTGAATATTTCCGCGACGCTTCACTACCTGGCCACGCCGATGCAGATTCACGTTTCGGCGGCCAAAGCCGGTGTTGATGCGATCACACGGAATCTATCGGTCGAATGGGGACGTTACGGCATCAGAGTCAACGGCATCGCTCCGGGACCGATCGAAGATACGGAAGGAATGAAACGCCTTCTGCCGCCGCATCTGAAAGACGCTCTGACCAAGAAAATT
>JBGTRS010000245.1:0-1710 GCA_041940665.1 Pyrinomonadaceae bacterium
CCCGAAGCCGGTCGCCAGAAGGCGATGTCGGTTTTGCCGTCGCCCGTATAATCGGCCGGCACGAGTGTGTCGGAGTTTGTTCCGAATTGAAAGGCGTTGTTGACGCCGTCGGAACTTCTCAGGAGCCACCATTCACCCAAATTCGGACGGAAAATCGAGACATCCGTTTTACTATCGCCGTCAAAATCAAACGGGACAGAACCGTTCGGCACGGCTTGATCGGAATAGTTATAGGCGACCAGCGAAAATCTCTGGTCGGTTGCATCCGGGTTTGTAATATCGCCGTCGCCGTTGATCGCCGTCGCGTCAATACGAACCGTAAACGGCGTATTGGCCGGTATTCCGGCGGGCAAAAATATGTTTTCGACATTATTTACCGTGTCGGCATTTCCGCCGGTGGTGGATGTTCCGCCTGAAAAGACATTGCCGCGATAAACATTTGTGCCGATGGTTACGGTCAGATCGAGATTATTGACGAGAGCCGGATTGGCCGTTCCGGGAGCATCGCTCCAGACAAGAGTGATTCTCGTCGGTTTCGAAGAATCTGCGACAAAGCCGCTGAACTGATGATTTTCGCCCGTGTTCTGAAAAAGAACCGTTTCATTGAGCCGCTTGATCGGAACATTTGCATCAAACATAAATTTCAAATTGACGCGTCCCCAACCCTCATCGCCGTTCGGAATCGGCGAACCGGAACCGAACCCGTTCATTTCCTGTCCGGTATTCAGGATCGCGGCTTTGACCAGCGAAGGACTCGGATTTACTCCGCCGTTCGTGTTTTTCCAAAACTGCGTAAAAAGTGCGGCGACACCGGCAATCTGCGGAGCGGCGTGGGATGTTCCCGAACTGTAACTGTGATTGGCGTCAATTTGACCGCTCACGCTTCCGCCCGTTCCGGCACGTGATCCGGCTATGGCCGTTCCGGGGGCGGTGATGTCGGGTTTGATGCGTCCGTCGGCCGCCGGACCGCGGCTCGAACTGGAACGCATATCGTCCATATTATCCGCACTCGCTCCGAGAATCTCGGTGCGGACGTTTTCGGAATTGGCAACAGCGATCACATTTTTCGCCATTTTCGGGCGGGTTAAACCGCTTGTGCCGGAATTTCCGGCTGAGAATATTACATTGATCGGATTGATCGAAGCGGCAGTCGAAGCATCTCTGACGAGATTGTCATACAGAGCCGCCAAAGAGTCGTAGGAATTGCCGTTGGTCCCGCTCCCCCAACTGTTGTTCGTGATCGAACCGGGAACGCCGTTCGGTCCGTTTGTACTGACCGTGTCGTTGACCGTTGCCGAATAATCACCCGTATAACCCGTTTTTAAAAACGGAACATTGATGATATGAGTTTTCGGGGCGATTCCGCTTCCATAGTTATAACCCGTCGGATCGAGCGTTCCGAAAGGCAAGTCTCCGGCGATAATACTGGCGTTGATGTGGCCGTGGCCGCCGGCCGCACCGCTTGTCGAACCGCGTAAGTTCGCGTCAACCGTATTGGCGGAAGTGATATAAAACCCGCCGTTGCCCGGAACGCTGATGCCGTCGTCAACCACCGAAACGGTCACATTCGAACCGTCCACCCCGAATTGAGCCAACGGATTGTATCCGGGTATATTGAGCGTCGTCGGACTTGAGAAATTACCCGAAACGATCTGTGCCGCCCGTTCGTCTTCCCGGGTCGGCTGAATATAGGGATCGATCCGGAAAACA
>JBGTRS010000245.1:1720-6992 GCA_041940665.1 Pyrinomonadaceae bacterium
TCCGGCAATTTTTTGCAGATCTGTGACGGGCATCTCAACTCTGATGAGATGAAAATAGCTGTGGCGGACTTCGATCACGTTGATGATTTTGCCGCTTGTTGCATTTTCAATCTCTTTTCTTGAATTTAATAAACCCTCGCGGGAAAAAACGGCGATGTCGAATTTCTGAATGCCGTTTTCGCTTTTTGAGGCGAATTCTCCGGTCTCCGGGGCGATCTTATAGTCGGGCAGATATCTGCCGACCCAGCGGACTCTCGAATGATCGTTGATCCGGTTGATCTGCGTGCCGTCCGCATAGACCAAAAACGCCTGATGCGGAACATATTGGATGACTTCCGCTCCGATCTCGCGAAAATTTTCGAGCCAGACATCCTTAGTCGTTCCGGCTAATTGCACGACGAAGTAATCTTTTTCCGAAGAGCTTGCGTTGGAAATAGAATCGGCCGGCGGGTTTTGAACGGGTTCAAACCTGGCATTCGGAAGATTGATCGTAGTTTCGATCTTTTGAATTTCAAGTGGTGAGTTTTCATGGTTTGCCGTTTTGTCTTTCGCTATTATCAGGAATGTCCCGTAATCTTCGACGATAGTTCCGAGTCCTTCGGCTGAAGTTCGGTCAGCCTGATTATTGATTCCGACCCGGATAAATTCTTTTGAATTATCACGAACGACCGCCGTGACGGCATCGCTTTTTTCAAAATCTGAAAATTGGTTTTGAACGCTTTCTTGTTCTTGTGCCTTTTGAGGTTTGTTACCGATAAAAAAAATCGAGATCAGGACAAAAATAAACACCAGAACCAGCGAAAATCTTTTCGCAAAAATCATAAAGTCCTCCAAGTTGAGTATTTTTTTAGGATAAAAAAAACTCATTATAACTTAAAAGACTTTAAATGTAAGATAAATTTACTCTATATTTGCAGAAATTTCGCCTGACTTCGTATTTTCCGTATAAACGGTCGGTGCTTTGACGTCAATCTCTTCGATTACTTCATTTTCCAAAGCAATTTCCAAAACCTCGTCAATCGAATCAACGCAATGGACGGTCAGTTCTTCCAGAACCTCATCCGGCACATCGGCCAGGTCCTTTTCGTTGTCTTTCGACATAATTATATTTTTGATGCCGAACCGGTGAGCTGCCAGAAGTTTTTCCTTGACCCCGCCGATCGGCAGAACCTTGCCGCGAAGCGTGATCTCGCCGGTCATAGCAATATCATGGCGGGCGGGTTTTCTGGTCAAAGCCGAAACCATCGCCGTCGCCAGAGTGATTCCGGCGGATGGTCCGTCTTTCGGAATTGCTCCTTCGGGAACGTGCACGTGCAGATCGTTACGCCGGAAATCTTTGTAATTGATGCCGAATTTTTCGGCTCTGGTGCGGACGCAGGTTAAAGCCGCGTGGGCCGATTCCTGCATAACTTCGCCGAGTTTGCCGGTCAATTGGACGCTTCCGCGGCCTCTGACAAGCGTTGTTTCAACCTGCAAAACATCGCCGCCGACTTCCGTCCAGGCCAAACCGTTAACCAAACCGATCTCACTTTTGCGGGCAATGTCCTGTTTGCGGAATTTGATCGTGCCGAGCAGTTCGCGAACCTTTTCGGCGTTGACAATTTCTTTGAATTCGCCGTTTTCGTCCGATACGACATATTTTCTGGCAACTTTACGGAAACAGGAGCCGATCTCGCGTTCGAGGTTTCTCACACCGGCTTCCCGCGTATAATGGCGGATGATCTCGATGATTCCGTCTTCGGTAAATTCCACCTTCTCAAGGCTCATTCCGTTGCCTTCGGATTGTTTCGGTATCAGATGGCGTTTGGCGATCTCGCGTTTTTCGCGTTCCGTATAGCCCGATAGATGCAGGATTTCCAGACGGTCTTGCAGAGCGGGCGGAATCGTATGCAGAACATTCGCCGTGGCGATAAAAAAGACGTTGGAGAGATCATAATCGACATCCAGATAATGATCGCGGAACGTATGATTTTGTTCGGGGTCTAAAACCTCAAGCAGTGCCGAGGACGGATCGCCGCGAAAATCCTTGCCGAGTTTATCAACTTCATCCAGAAGAATGACGGGATTGACCGTGCCGGCACGCTTCATCAACTGCACGATCTGACCGGGCAAGGCACCGATATAAGTCCGGCGATGACCGCGGATTTCCGCTTCGTCGTGAACGCCGCCGAGGGCGAGCCGGACAAATTCCCGGCCCGTTGCCCGGGCGATTGATTTTCCGAGACTCGTTTTGCCGACGCCCGGAGCTCCGACAAAACAGAGAATCGTGCCTTTCGGATTTTTAACAAGCTGGCGAACCGCTAAATATTCGAGAATTCTTTCCTTGATCTTTTCCAGACTGTAATGGTCTTCGTCCAGAACTTCCTGAGCCTTTCTGAGATCCTCGATCTCATCGGAACGTTTCTGCCAGGGAACATTGATGAGCCAATCGAGATAGGTTCTCGAAACCGTTGATTCGGCCGACATCGGCGGCATCGCTTCCAGCCGGGCAAATTCCTGCATCGCCTTTTCCTTTGCCTCTTCGCTCATTCCGGCTTCCTCGATCTTTTTCTTTAATTCGTCGAGTTCCGCCTTGTCATCTTTGCGGCCGAGTTCTTTATGGATCGCTTTGATCTGTTCATTCAGATAATACTCGCGTTGATGCTTGTCCATCTGCTTTTTCGTGTCCGTATGAATCTTGCGGTCGAGTTGTTTTTTCTCGATCTCCATTTCAAGAATCTCGATGAGTTTTTGCAGACGTTCCTGAACGGAATATGTTTCGAGGAGTTTCTGTTTTTCTTCGACCTGAATTCTCAAATGCGAACTCATCGAATCCGAAATCTGGGCGGCGGAAGCCCCCCGCAAAGATACGTGAAGAGCATCCGTGTAAGCATCGGGAGCCAGACGCAGGAACTGTTCGACCAGATTGTGAATTTGCTGGAGAAGTCCGTCGGTGCGGTAACCGGATTCATCCACCGATTCAACGCGGCGGACAAGTGCATAAAACGTTCCGTCCTCATCCTGTTCGATACGGACGGAGGAACCGCGTTCACGCCCTTCGACGACGACCTTGATCTGACCGTTTTCCTGTCGTTGAGCCTGCAAAATTCTGCCCAGAGTGCCGACATTGTAAATCTGCTCGGGATTCGGTTCATCCACCGTCGCGTCGTGCTGTGTGGCGAGGAAGATATTCCTGTCGCTTTTCATAGCTTTTTCCAAAGCCTTGACCGAACTCGGACGACCGATCTTGAAAGCAACCTTCGTAAAAGGAAATATTACAACATCGCGAATCGGCACCATCGGAAACCGTTCAATGTCCTTAGGCATTTGATCTGAAAATTCTTGCATATTTTTTTAAAACTTTAGTGTCTGAATTTGTTTTTTGTTAATAGTTAAATGTTTATTAACCCTTGATTTCTAATTTTAGAGAATTGAAACGGTAAATGCTAGTTTTGAGGAGAATATTATTTTGAAGGGCGGACGTCCCGGCCTGCAAGTTTTATAAAAAGTATTTTTTCTTTTATATATAATCTATTTGAATCAAGTCTGGAAGAAATAAAGTTGAAAACCTGGAAAAATCAACGAATATCCATTATTAAATACCACTTATCAATTATTTCTTTTGTGAATTTTGTCGAATAAACCCCGAAGCAACTGATAATTTCAATACTTCATTTCTACTTTTGATTCACATAAACTAAAAGAAGTAAAAGTGCGGACAAGAATGTCCGCACCCCATTTTTATTCCTGCCAATCGCCCTGAAACTCGCGTTGGACGTGATAGCCGCATTCTTCCAAAAAGGCGTGAATTTCCTGACCGTGTTCTTCATCGCGGACTTCGAGCAGCATCTCCAGACCGACACTACCTAAAGGAGCGAGCCACATTGATCTCTGATGATAAACCTCGATGACGTTCGCTCCCCGGCTCGCCACTTTTTCGAGCAGTTTGGCCAGACTTCCCGGCCGGTCGTCAACCAATAATTTCAAAATAATGTAGCGGCCTTCGCGGACGAGAACATGTTCTAAAATTCTGGCGAGCAGATTCGCGTCAATATTTCCGCCGCACAGAACCGTGCAAACCGTATCCTTTTCGGAAACTTCGATCTTTCCGGCGATGAGTGCGGCGACACCGGCCGCTCCCGCTCCTTCAACGACCAGGCGGTTATTCTGAACGCAATGAAAAATTCCGCGGGCGATCTCATCTTCGGTCACTTCAACGACCTCGTCAACATATTCACGGATTATTTCAAACGCCAGTTCGCCCGGACGCTTTATGGCGATTCCGTCGGCGATCGTCGAGCGATAGGGCATTTCGACGGGTTTACCGGCCTCTAAAGAAGGATTGATGACCGCCAGATTTTTTGCTTCGACACCGATCACACGGACATTCGGCAAAAGTGATTTGACGGCGATGGAAATTCCCGAAATAATTCCGCCGCCGCCGATCGGAACGACGACGACACTCGTCTGCGGCAGTTCTTCGGCAATTTCAAACCCGATCGTGCCCTGCCCGGCAATGACGTTTTCATTTTCAAAAGCGTGAACATATATGTAGCCGTGTTCGGCCTGTAGTTCTCTGGAAAAGGCAACCGCTTCATCAAAACTCTTTCCTTTCAGAATCGCATCCGCCCCGAAATTTCTGGTCGCATTTAATTTTGTCAACGGAGCGAATTCCGGCAGAACGATGGTTGACTTGATGCCGTGCAAAGAGGCGGCAAGTGCTACGCCCTGGGCGTGATTGCCGGCGGAGGCGGCGATCACGCCGCGTTCTTTTTCGCGATCGGAAAGCCTTGAGATCGTGTTATACGCCCCGCGGATTTTAAATGAACCGCTTCTCTGCAAACATTCGGCTTTTAGAAATGCATTCGTGCCGAGTTCGCCGGAAAGTTTGTTATCGGGCAAGATCGGAGTCGGGATAATGACCCCGTCCAGAATGTTCCGGGCATCGTGAATATTGGCAAGTTTCACACTCATAGATTTAGAATTATAGATGTTTTTCAGATGCTTTCAATTTCTTAAAACTAAAACTTTTATGAAAAATCCGTTATAATGTTTTTCAAGCATTTATTCTAAAAAATTGGAGGAGAGTCTTATGTTCGCATTTTTCCTTTTGTTTCAGGTTGATCCGATAAATTTATTTGGCGGAGTCTTCTTTTTGTTTCTGTTTTTCTTTTTAGATCGTCTCTTTTTCGATGTTCCTCCTGATTTATGATTCCAGCCATCCTCCGTATCAATGGGTCCAATATATCGGCCTTTATTCCACGAAAAATCATGTGGATCACACGGGAGCACT
>JBGTRS010000246.1:0-6941 GCA_041940665.1 Pyrinomonadaceae bacterium
TAAGTTTTCCATTTGATGATCCAGTTGGCTTCTTTTAATTCTCGGAAGTTTTCCCTGAGAGGAATTTTCCAGCTCATCGTCATACTCCGGAGAAGCGGAAAATTCGCCTTAAAGGTTTCGTCGGCGTATTCCTGATTGAGATTCGTCAGGCGATGCCGGTAGTATTTTCCGCCGTCTTTGATGCTTCGCGGATTTTCGATATTGACCAGAATTTTGACAGGAACATCCACGAAGCAGGCGACATATCTCGCGTAAGCCGAACCGAAATTTTTGGCGTGGACGATCAGATTCTGTTCCGTATCTTTTATTTCGATCAGGAATTTCGTTTCCACATCGGGCATCTGTTCGCGGAAGATCACGTCGCGTATCTCGTAATCTTCCATCGGGACTGATTGAAAATTAAAACGCTTGTAATACCGGTGATTATTCGCCTGATGAGCCGTGTGGCTCTGCGGAATTTCGATGATATAGACGACATCATTTTCGCCCGAGGCAAGCTGAACCGAATGAATAAGAATTCCGTCAATCCGCGGGCGGATGCTGTTGATGACCTGTTCGAGCCATTCCCGGGGAAACTCCGTGCGGTCAACCGGCACGATCTTTTCGGGCAGATGGCGTTTTTCCGCTTCGGAAAATTCCCGCAAACCGTAGATCAGCAGACCGCCCGCCGCATTGGCCATTGCCGAAACGTCCTTGGTGATCTCTTTTTTCTGATAATCCGAACGCCCGAGAGCCTCCGCCGACTTATATTCGAGCGTTAAGGATTCCTCGATCCCGCTTTCGATAAAATTCAAGATTCGGTTTTCCGTCCAGGATTTCGGCATTATTCAATAAATTCTCAATTCTCTTTTTGGGAAATTTCTAAAACATAATTGATAAATGATAAATAATAATTGATAAAGGAAACAGAAAAATATCAATTATCAACTATCCATTATCCATTATGTTTTGCTGTTTTTATTGATGTAATCAGAATTTTTTGCAATTCTTCGCAATCATCAAGCATTGATTTGAATTGGTTTTCGCTTAAATAATTGCTATCTCGCAATAATCTTAACCAATAATTCGACATAAAAGCGAATTGATTTGCCTGTGATAATTTGCTCAAAAAGTCCGCCCGATGTTCGCCTTGCTGAGCCGCTTCAACACAAGCACCGATTGAAGTTCCGATATGCAAAACTTGTTTGGACATCACGTATTCGTGCTTTTCTTCGTTCAAAAAACGGCACAGTTTGACTATCCGCAAAGCGAATTTGTAAGATTTATCGAGTAAGATATTTTCTTTCATTTTTCAAATTCTTCCAATTTCTTCAGATAATTCATAACTGTTGCGACAAAAGTCGAATGCGACCAGGTTAAGGGCGAAACGGAAACGGGCGAACCGTCTTTCGGGTGAACTTGTTCGGCTAAGACTCCCGATGCAAGGGCGTTTTCGGCCGTCCATTCGAGAATTTCGATGACGCCTTTTAAGTCTGATTTCTTTTTGGCAACGGCGATGCGGTATTCCGCCAGCCAGAGCGTGCAGATAAACCACGCGTTGCCGGTAAAATCATCCGAAATACGCATATAGCCGTCGTTTGTAAATCTCGCCACACCGCCTACTTTTCCTTTCACCCAGAGTTCTTTTTCGATCGCTTTCATCGTGTTTTCAACGAGTTCATCATCAACATCGAACGCACCGAAATAAAAAACGGCGAAAAGCGACGCGTCAATCGCCGCATCCTTTTCAAAATGGACGTCATCATTGGAGTTCAAAGCCCGCAAGAAGCGTCCGTGTTCTTCGCTGTAAAGATGTTTCCGCATCGCTTTGACGATATTTTCCGCCACCGTTTCGTAAATGTCCGCTCTTTGTATCTCGCCGAACATCCGGGCAAAATTCGCCGCCGCCCGCAGTCCGCCGACCACCGTCGCCGAGGTGTATGTGTGAATCCCGCGGCGGTCTTCCCAGAGATTCCAGCTTGGTTTCGGCAGTTGCGTTTCCTCGTCAATAAAGCGGCACATAAAATCGGCACAGCGGCGGATCATCGGACGGTAGAGTTTGCGGACGAATTCGACCTCGCGGAATTTATCGTAATGTTCCCACAAAGCCCACAGGACGAGCGAAGTTTCATCTTCCTGGATCGGAATCAGTTTCTTTTTCGCCCAGACATCCCACGCCGCATGCCAGCCTGACGCGACCGTTCCGTCGGCGTTGTATTTTTGTAAGAAATAGCCGTCTTCGTGAACGATCCGGGCACAGAATTCAAAAAATCTACGGGTGAAAAACGGATAATCGGCAAGGTCTAAAGCGTTGGCGACAAACGCTCCATCGCGAGTCCAGAGATAGCTGTAATGATCGGTCGCCCGTTCCGTTACGTCAAAATCGTTGGCCGCTAAGATCGCTCCCTGATTATCAATCTGTGTCCGGACAATGAGGAGCGAGCGTTTGTAAAGTTCGACGACTTCCGCCGTAAGGTCTGAAAAATCGGTTTCGTTTTTATTGACCCAGACCCGCCAGTAATTTTCCGTGTAATCGAGCGAGAGCTGCGGAGTTTCTTCCAAAATAGTTTCGTTTAGACCGCAAACCTCTTCGTGCGAAGTTCCGGCGGCGATCCAGTAAAAAAAATCCGCCGTGCCCTGCGGTTCGATCTCGAGGTTTATCTGAATCGTCGAATCAACCGAGCCTTCCGTGATCGCCCCGTCGCCTAAAACGCCGTCTTCGGCATCCCGCCACGTGCCTTCCATATCGCGGAAAGCCTTTCGGCCCGTGACGAAGCGGTCAAAATGCGGTTCGGTGTTGATGAGAAAATATCTGTGTTTTTTGTAATGGATGAGCGAAAAACTTTCGGGGTCATAAAACGCCGTATCGCCGACCTTGTTTTCATAGATGCGAAAATCGTGATGCAAAAAGATGCGGATGTCCTTATCCTTATCCGAAAGATTGCTGACATAAACCTTCCGCAAAAAAACATTCTCGTGGCTCAAAACCGTGTCGTTGCAAACTATTTCAATTCCCAAATCTTCATTAATAAGATGAACATCCGTCACAAGAGTTTCCGGCAGATATTTCAAAGTCCGTGTCCATGAATCTTCAAACACCCAAGAAAACTCCCCGTCCGCCCAAACGCCGAACCGGAACGGAAAACCTTCTGTATGATTCTCCTGCCCGACGTGCGGAAAGTATATGTCACGGATCTGATATTTGTCATCGAATGTTACCAGCAACGAACCATTGCCGACGGGAATATCACGCATATTTTAGATTTTGGATTTTGGATTTTGGATTTGCAAATCACTGTTTTTTCTTTTCGGTAAATCCACAGAGTCACCGTCTTTGACAACGATCGTGTTTTCGTGAACTTTCAATGCTTCGAATAAAAAATCGTTTATATCTGGGTATCTCTGCGAGAAATGAGTCAATACTAGCATATTTGCGTTTGCCTTGCGGGCGATTTGTGCGGCTTGCTTGGCAGTCAGGTGTTTGCGGGCGACGGCTTCTTCGGTTTCGGTTTCGAGATAGGTTGATTCGATGACGAGCATATCCGCGTCTTCGGCGAGTTTATAGGCGTTGTCGCAAACGCCCGTGTCCATCACGAAGGCAAAGGATTGTCCTTTTTTTTCGAGGCTGAAATCTTCTAAATTAAATGTTTTGCCGTCCGATTCGAGCGTTCCCGTTCTTTGCAATTCGCCGATGTCCCGACCGATGATTCCGCTTTCCTTTAATTTTTCGGGCAGCATCGTAACACTGTCTTTTTCGTTGATGCGATAACCCCAGGATTCTGCCGTGTGTTCGAGTTTTTTTGTTTCGATGGTTATTTTGTCGTCTTCAAAGATGATGCCCTCGTTTGATATTGGCTTTTCTTCGATGGTTGCAAATTTGCGGTAGATCGAAGCGTTTTTTAAGTTGTCGAAAAATTTCTGACCGCTCGCCGGATAGAAAATTTCGACCGTATGCGGAACCTGATCGAGCGAAAGTCTTTGCAGAACTCCGGCGAGTCCAAGACAGTGATCGCCGTGAAAATGGGTGATAAAGATTTTTGTGATGTCGGTCGCGGCCAGGTTCGAGTAGATCATCTGCCGCTGTGTGCCTTCGCCGGGGTCAAAGAGGAAACCTTCCGCATCCCAACGCAAAAAATAGCCGTTGTGGTTACGGCTACGGGTTGGAACCTGGCTGGCGGTTCCGAGTGCGAAAAATCTGCGTTGAGACATATATTCAGTCGGCAGAAAGCAGTAAGCAGTTCCCTGAAAAACTACGGCTCACTGCTCACTGCTAACCGCTTACTTTGCTACTGTTCCCGCGTCCATTTGATCTCGATCTCGATCTCTTCGTCCATCCCTTCGGCTTCGTATTCGAATTCGATGTCGGCCCTTGGCGGGACATTGACGCGATGATGGTCGATCTGAATCTGGAAATACTCTTCATTTTCCAGAGCATCGGCCAAACGCCTTAGTTTATCAATGCTCTCCGATCTTGAGTATTGTTTTTCTACGTCTGCGTGTTTTGTTGCTTGTGTCATTTATTTACCTCCCTATGGTTCGTTATTGGTTGTTGACGGTTTCTTCAACCGCCTCGTCTAATTGTTTTTTAATCGTCTCGTCATACGATACAAATTGTTTCACAAGTTTACCCTCGCGGTCAAAAATAAGGGTTTGCGGGATGCGGTTGTCCGTTCCCAATAGAGCATAGGTCAGTTCATCTTCGGGCGTAGCGATCGGATAATCAACTTCGTGTTTTTTGATAAATGCGGGAACGAGCGGTTCGTCATCGGGGCCGCCGACGTGCAGACCGATCACCTGAAACCCTTTTTCGCCGTATTTTGCTTGCAATTCCTTGAGATGCGGGATCGCTTCGATACACGGCGGACAATAGGTCGCCCAAAAATCCAGAACGACGACCTTACCTTTATATTCGCCGAGTCGTTCATCTTTGCCGTCAATGATCTTCCAGCCGAGTTGTTCGATCGGTTTGGAAGGCGGCATCGGTTTACCGGATGTCGGAAAACGGTTGTTGACGGGCTTATCCGACACGGAAATAGGCGTTGCCGGATCGCAAGCAGAAAAAAGTAAAAGGGAAAAAGTAAAAAGTAAAAAACAAAACACTCTCATAGGTTTTATAGTAATTGGTAATTGGTAATTGGTAAATGGTTCGGTGCCGGTTTCATTAAAAAATTATTTAACTATTGAAATAAAAAATCTTTTAAATAATAGCGATTAACAATTAACCGTTTACCATTTACCATTTACCAAAATGAAATTTTATCCCGAAAAAATAAACGATCGTTTTAATTCGCCGGAAAGTTCTGCTCTTTTGGAAAATGCCAACGCGGAAGGCCGATGGGCGAGTTTTTTGTGCGGCGTTTCGGTCAGGTTTTTTTTGCTGATTGACGAGGAGACAAAAGAAATAAGAAAGGCGAAATTCAAAACGAACGGGTGCGGGTTTGTCGTCGCTTCGGCGGATTTTCTGTGCGAAAAAATCGTCGGCCAAAAACTCACCGGACTTCACGGACTTGAGGATTTAGAATTAGAAATAAAAAAAGAATTCGGCGAATTTCCCGTCGGTCGAAAACATTGTTCGGACATTTGTTTCGACGCTTTGCAGAACGCTCTCGCTGAATTTCGCACGAAACAGATCGCCGAATGGACGGGCGAAAAGGCACTTATCTGCACCTGTTTCGGCGTTTCGGAAGAGCGGATCGAAAACGAGATCGCCGAAAAAAATCTGGTCACGGTCGAGGAGGTCGGCGAGACTTGTAATGCCGGAACGGGTTGCGGTTCGTGTCAGCCTTTGATACAAGAGATATTGGACTCGAATAATTGGTGATGATTTCGAATTTTTCGTGCTATAATCGGGAAGTTGTCGAATCAAACAATTTTTTGAACAAACATTTTGAGGAGAAAGTTTGGCGATTCTTTTTTGATCGCAAATATATAATCTAAAATCGAATAATGGACGACCCTTCTAGTTTATTCCTACTCTTGTTCGCCGAAACTGCAACCGGCGAAGAATCCATCAGCATAATTTCGTTTATCTTCAGTATGATTCTCGTGATCTTTCTGGTTCTCGGGAACGGTTTTTTTGTCGCGTCGGAATTCGCCCTCGTGGCGGTCAGAAAATCCCGCATCGAATCATTGGCGAGAGAAGGAAGCAAGGCCGCAAATCGCCTGCTTGAACTGCTTAACAATCTCAACGCCTATATTTCCGCCACGCAATTGGGAATCACGCTGTTTTCATTGGCACTCGGTTATGTCGCGGAACCGGCGATCGTAACATTTATTGATCCGCTTTTGCTGAGAGTCGGCGAAGCGACCGGAACGACGTTTTTGTCGAATCCGACGCTCGTTCATACAATCTCCTTTGCCATCGCATTTTCATTCATAACTTTTATGCATATCGTTTTCGGCGAACTCGCTCCGAAAACGATGGCTCTGGAATTATCCGAAAGAGTCGCTTTGACCATCGCTCTGCCGCTCAAGATCTTTTATAAAATCTTTTATTATCCGATTCGCCTGCTCGATTGGACGGGTGTTAAAACCGTTCGTCTGTTCGGGTTGCATCCCTCGCACGAACACGGCTCGATCTACACGGAAGAAGAGATCCGCCAGTTGATAAACATCTCGCAAAAAAGCGGTCATCTGAACGAAGATGAAAAACGGCTCATCAATCAGGTCTTTGAGTTTTCGGAGACGACCGTCCGCGAGGCGATGATTCCGCGAACCGAAATTTTCGCGATTCCGGCAATGACGCCCGTCGAAGAAATGGTCAAGGCGTTTCAGGACAGCGGTTTTTCGCGTCTGCCGGTTTATCGGGATTCGATGGACGACATCGCCGGCGTCATTCACAGCAAGGACGTTATGCCGTATCTTCTGCATCCCGAAAATTACCGACTTGAAAAGATTTTGCGAAAACCGATCTATGTCGTTGACACGGCCCGGCTCGAAGATGTTTTGAGGCAAATGCAGCA
>JBGTRS010000247.1:0-6923 GCA_041940665.1 Pyrinomonadaceae bacterium
AATCCAGAACATGCAGAAGATCGCGTTTCGGTTTACCGTTTGCCGGAAGTCTGATCGCTTCTCCGTTTCCGATCGCGTCGGCATAATGTGTCACAAAATTAGGAGCATTTCCTTCACTTAAAGGGGCATAAACGGTCGAGAGCCGGAAAATGCACGATCGAAAATCATTTTTATGAGCGTAAAATGTAACGTATTTTTCGGCAATCAGCTTTGACCATTCGAGTGCCGTCTGACCGGAGTAAACGGTCGAACAGGTTTCGGGAACTTCCCGGAAGTTATCGGCAAACCGGCCGTAGACGTCCTTGGTCGAAGCAAAGATAAACACGGCGTTTTCTTTGATATTCCGCAAAAGATTGACCGTGCCTTCGACATTGTGCAGAAAGACTTCTTCCGCCGCTTCGGGAGATTTATCCAGAAGAGCGGCCAGATGTATGACGACATCGTATTCTTCGGCGATGCGGACATCCTGCGTTTGGAGAAGATCGAGGTTCGCACGTCTGGAAAAATCTTCGCCGCCGAAAAATTTAAGAACGTGTGTGCCAAGAAATCCGCTTCCGCCTGTAACTAAAACTTTCATAAACTAATTTAAGTGATAAGTGATAGGTGATAGGTCAGAAGTTTTTCTTATCACCTATCACTTATCACCTCATTTGTTTGCCTCGACCAGCTTTTTGACCGATTCCGCCGGGCCGATGACGATCAACAGGTCGTTTTCCATAATTTTCGTACTGGCGGACGGATTGAAGATCATCTCGCCGTCATTTCTACGAATCGCAACGACCAGTAGATTCAGTTCCTTGCTGATATTCGTATCCCGCAATTCTTTGAATACATAATTTGAATGCGGTTTGATCGGTATCTCTTCAAAGACGAGATCGAGATTTTCGGCGACGATCGAGTCCATAAAATCGGCGATGGCCGGTTTGACCAAAGCCCGCGACATACTCTGACTTCCGATGATGATCGGCGACACGACGCGGTTGGCTCCGGCCCGGATCAATTTCGGTTCGGCTTGTTCTTCGACCGCCCGTGAGACGATATGCAGATTTTTGTTTAAATCTCTGGCGGTCAGAACGACATAGACGTTTTGGGCATCGTCCGAAAGACAGGTGACAAGCCCTTTCGCCCGTTCGACTCCGGCACTCAAAAGATTGACTTCGAGGGTTGCGTCGCCGATTAGGACATATTGTTTTTCGGTTTTATTGAGTAGCGAAACTTTTTCTTCGTCAATTTCGATCAATACATAGGGATTCTCGTCCTTTTCCAGTAAATTTATAATCCGGCGTCCGACCCGACCCGCTCCGCAGACAATATAGTGATCCGATAATTTTTCCATTTCCTTAGATTTTCGGCGTATGCCGAGGGCTTCGAATATCTCCGCCTGAATAAAAGATTGGGCCAGAAGGGTCAGGGCGTAGAGAACCGTTCCGACGGCGAAGAGCATAAAAAAGGTCGTAAATTTTCTGCCTTCGTCGGTTTGCGGAACGATGTCGCCGTAACCGACCGTGGTCACCGTGGCGGTCGTAAAATAAAGACTATCCAGCCAACTCAGATTTTCAAAATAATGAAAACCGACCGTTCCGACCGTGACCATAACGAATATGGCGGAAAGGGCATGGATCAGTTTTCTCTTCAGATCGGAAGTCAGTTCCGAATATAAACTCATTTCATTTTGTGAATGATAAAATTAAATCAACTTAAATCTCTCCTCCATAGAAAAGGAGGGGGATTTCGTTATCAAAATATGTTGAATGATTTAGTTTGCCAAACTCGGTTGATTGGATATTCATTCCGAATGTAAATCTAAGAAATTTCGGGTTGTTTCGCAAATAGAAATAGTTTTTACTAGACATAACCTGTATAAAACCATTAAAATTCCAGATGACATTCAAAATGTTTTGACATTTTAATATCAAACAAACTTGCAACTAAACTCTTCCATACCAAATCAAAAATACCCAAATGGCCCGATACGTCAAACCAAAATACACCGGCACGAAGGCTCGTTATTCGCGGAATTCACGGCATAAACCCGTTCCCGTGAAAAGTTTTAAACAGCCGAAGCCTTCTTTGTTTCGCAGGTTTTTGCGGCTGATCTTTAATCCCGTCACCTTCGGGATTTTTGCCATCGGTTTTCTGATTTTATTTTTGACGGCGAGTTATTTCTGGTTTGAGTTTTCGGACCGAATTGATCTTTTGCTCGCCGGAAAGGTTTTCACCAAAAACTCGGGAATCTATTCCGCTCCGAAAGTTTTGCGGAAAGGCGAAAGCATCACGCCGGAGGATCTGGTCGAATACTTAAAGTCGGCGGGTTATGTCAAAAAGGAAAATAAAGCCGATCCTTTGCGGAGCCGTTATGAAGCAAAGGAAAACGAAGTCTCGGTCGAGCCCGGCATGACCGCCGTGATTGACGGCAAACGCGATTACCGGAATTTGAGCGTTAAATTCGACAAAAAAGGGAAAACGGTCGCTTCGATCACGGATAAGGATTCGGAGGAAAACTTAGGAAGTTCACCGCTCGAGCCGCAGATTTTAAGCTCGCTCGCTTCCGAAGGCGATGGTCAGCGAAAGATCGTCACGTTCAGAGATCTGCCGAAGCATCTCATTGACGCCATCACCGTGACGGAAGACCGGGCGTTTTTCGAGCATTACGGTGTAAATTTCCGCGGTATTGCCAGAGCTTTATGGCGGAAATATGAGGGCGATAAGGAAAATACGCCGCTCGAAAATCAGGGCGGTTCCTCGATCACCCAGCAACTCGTCAAAAATCTTCTGCTTTCGTCGGAGCAGACCTACGAACGCAAGGCAAAGGAAGCCTATATGTCCATCATTCTGGAGACAAGGCTTTCCAAAGAGGAGATCTTCTCTTTGTATGCAAACCAAATCTATCTCGGACAAAACAACGGCGTTTCGATCTACGGCGTCGGCGAGGCTTCGAATATCTATTTCGGCAAGGATGTTTCGGCATTGACTCTGGATGAAGCCGCCTTTATCGCCGGCATTATCAGAAGTCCGAATCGCTATAACCCCTACAAAAACACGAAAAAGACCGAGCAACGCCGCAATCAGGTGCTGGATTCGATGGCCGAGGCGAAAGTTATCTCAGCCAAGCAGGCCGAAGAAGCAAAGGAAAAAGAACTTAAATTAAATAAGGTGACGAGTAAAAAAGACCTGCTCGGGATGCCGTATTTTTCGCAGTATGCGATCGAGCAACTGCCGAAGGTCGTCACCGATCCGGAAGCTTTACAGCATATGCGGGTTTACACGACGATTGATCCCGACTTGCAGGAGATCGCTTATAAAACGGTCAATAAGCGTCTGACGCGGCTCGAAAAATACTACAAAAGCGAGGAAAAAAGAAAGAATCTGAATGCGTCGCTCGTGGCGATCAAACCGAAAACGGGCGAGGTCGTGGCGATGATCGGCGGCAAGAATTATCTCGAAAACCAATTCAATCGGGCGACTTCCGCCATGCGTCAGCCCGGTTCGGTCTTTAAGCCGTTCGTCTACGCAACGGCCTTGAATTCCGCGTATGACCGGAACGCCCGCGTGATCACCGCGGCAACCATTTTCAAGGACGAGAAAAAGGTCTTTACATTCAATAACGATACCTATTCGCCGAACAACTACGGAGACTTTTTCTCGAATCAGGATATGACCCTGCGGGATGCTCTGATGAAGAGCAAGAACGTCATTACGGTTGATCTGGCGATGGAATTGAACGTCGGACGGGTGATGAATCTGGCCCATAAGGCGGGTTTACCGAAAGTCGAACGGGCGTTTCCCTCGATGGCTCTCGGAACGGCCGAAGCGACCCCTCTGCAGATGGCGGAAGCCTATACGGCGTTTGCCAATCTCGGCGATAAGGTTTCGCCGATCGCCATCAACCGCGTCACGACCGGCGACGGCAAGACCGTCACCGCTCCGACGGCTGAAAAGAAAAACGTCCTCCGCGATGATGTCGCCTATATTATGAACGACATAATGAAGGACGTCATCAATAAAGGAACGGCGGCACAGGCGAAGGCCTGGGGTTTTACCAATGTCGAAGGCAAACGCGGTTATGCCGGAAAAACCGGAACTTCACGCGACGGGTGGTTTGTCGGGTTTACGCCCGAACTGGTCGTGGCGGTCTATGTCGGGTTCGATAACGGCGATGATCTCGGAATGAAAGGATCGGATTCGGCCATGCCGATCTGGGCGGAATTTATGCGGGAGGCTTTGCGTCTGCATCCGGAATGGAACGGCGACTGGAAAATGCCGGCAACCGTCCGGCGGGCGGAAATAGATACCCGCACGGGCAAATTATTACGCGAACTGACCGACACGGAAGCCGCTTCGGTCAAAGCCCGGAAGGAAATTCTTGAAAAAAACAAAGCGGAAGATGCTGAGGATGAGGAAACGCCAGCAATGACTGACATATATGTTTCCAACATCCCGGCCGAGTTCCGCCGCATCGAACTGTTCGTCCTTGGAACCGTGCCGAACCGGATGCTTATGCCGGTCGAAGAACCCGATGATCTCGCCCCGAAGACGACACCGACGCCGTTTACGACCTGGGAAGATGCTCAAAAGGAAAACGATAAAAAGGAAGATAGAGATGAGGGTTTCGGTTCGGTTGATAAGATAACTCTGATGTTCTGCCCTGTTTCGGGCAAAAAAGCGAACGCCTATTGTCCGACCAAACAGGCAAAAACCTTTCTGCGGGGAACCGAACCGAAAGATTTCTGCCGTTTTCATCTCGCTCCGCCGCAGTAAGAGTTGGCAGTAAGCGGTAAGCAGTGAGCAGATTTCTCCACTAAATCAAAAACTCATTTTGCAATTTTCGATCTTAAAAACTGCTTACCGCTTACTGCTCGTTAATAACTGGCTCACATTCCCAGATTTTTCACCAAAAATCCGTAGATGTCGGCTTGTTCTTCGATGATTTTCGAAGTCGGCTTGCCGGCACCGTGGCCGGCTTTGGTTTCGATGCGGATCAGGACGGGGGCATCGCCGCCTTGAGCTTCCTGCAGAGTCGCCGCATATTTGAAGCTATGGGCCGGAACGACGCGGTCGTCGTGGTCGGCCGTCGTTACCAAAACAGCCGGATATTTCGTCCCCTTTTTGATGTTGTGGATCGGTGAATAGGCGTAGAGTGCCTTGAATTCGTCCGCGTTTTCCGCCGAACCGTAATCGGAGGTCCAGGCCCAGCCGATCGTGAATTTGTGGAAACGGAGCATATCCATCACGCCGACCGCCGGAAGTGCCGCCCCAAAGAGATCCGGCCGCTGATTCAAAACCGCCCCGACCAGCAAACCGCCGTTCGAGCCACCCTGAATGGCGAGTTTGCTAGAACTCGTATATTTTTCGGCGATCAGATATTCCGCCGCGGCGATAAAATCGTCAAAGACGTTCTGCTTTTTCAATTTTGTGCCGGCCTGATGCCATTCCTCGCCGTATTCGCCGCCGCCTCGAAGGTTCGCTACGGCATAAACTCCGCCCATTTCCATCCAGACAAGCCGCGAAACACTGAAGCCCGGCGTCATCGAAATATTGAATCCGCCGTAACCGTAGAGCAAGGTCGGGTTCGTGCCGTCCAGTTTGATGCCTTTTTTGTGGACGATGAACATCGGCACATCCGTGCCGTCTTTGCTTTTGTAAAAGACCTGTTTGACCTCGTAATCATCGGGTTTGAAATCCACTTCGGCTTTGCGGAAAACGGTGCTTTTACCCGTTTTCATATCGTAGCGGTAGATCGTCGGCGGGGCGTTGTAACTCGAATAAGAATAGAAAGTTTCCGTATCGTGGCGTTTGCCGCCGAATCCGCCCGCCGAACCGATGCCCGGTAATTCGACGTCGCGGACGTGATTGCCGGCAATATCGTGAATTTTTATCTGCGTATAGGCGTCCTGCAGATAGTTCAGCACGAACTGATTATTCAAAAGCGAAACGTTTTGCAGGGTCTCTTCCGCTTCGGGAATGATTTCCTTCCAAGTCTTTTCCTTGTCATACAGATTGACCGAAACGACCCGGCCGAGCGGAGCATCCTTGTTCGTTTCGAAATAAAAGGTCGAACCGATATTGTCTATATAGGAATAACTGTTCTCGAATTTATCTATCAACGGCAGAATTTCAGCGTTTTCATCAATCAGACTTTTATAGAAAATCTGGACATTCGGCGAAGTGCCTTTTGAAAGATAGATCAAAAGCCAGTTGCCGTCGTCGGTGACAAAACCGTTGATGCCGAGCATCTTGTCGTCGGGGCGTTCATAAACGAGGACGTCCTCGGTCTGTTTCGTGCCGATCTTGTGATAATAGAGTTTGCGGTTGAAATTCGCGTCTTCGAGTTTGGTTTTCTCGTCCGGCTTCGGATAGCGGCTGTAAAAAACGCCCTTGCCGTCTTTTGTCCAGGAAACGCCGGAGAATTTGATATGTTCGAGAACGTCGGGCAGGTCTTTGCCCGTTTCGATGTCGCGAAAACGGTATTCCCGCCAATCCGAACCGGCTTTGGAAATTCCGTAAGCCATAATTTTTCCGTCGTCGGAAATGGCGATTCCGGCCAAAGATGTCGTCCCGTCTTCGGAAAGCGTATTCGGGTCGAGCAGAACTTTACCTTTATCATTGATGGAATTAGCCACATATAAAACCGATTGATTCTGCAAACCGTCGTTTTTGTAATAGAAATACTTTCCGCCTTCCTTAAACGGAGCGGAATATTTTTCGTAATTCCAAAGCTTCGTCAGACGCTCACGGATCTTTTCGCGTTGCGGGATCGTCTTTAGATATGAATTCGTTAGTTTGTTCTGGGCTTCGATCCACGCTCTTGAATCTTCCGTATCGGGATTTTCCAGCCACCGGAAAGGGTCGGAAACTTTCGTTCCGTGATAATCATCCACTTGCTCAACCTTTTTCGCCTTCGGATATTCGAGTTTGCCGTTCTG
>JBGTRS010000248.1:0-3786 GCA_041940665.1 Pyrinomonadaceae bacterium
GCGCATTATCCGCGAATGGCTGACTTTGCACAATTCGCAACGGCAATCGAAAGCTTTTTAGGGTTTGAAAAGGACGCTTTTATAAACGCCTTTGAGGAAAACAAAAACAGTGCGAATTACGTCGCTCTGGAAGGCTCGCCGCTTGCCGAAACGATACAGTCATTTGCAAAAAAACAAAGTCAGTTCGAGGGAAATCTTCAGCAATTTCTTGATGCGCTTAAACCGTTTGCTACGGATGAAATGCTTAGATCAAAAGACTATCCGAAAACTCCGCGCGGCGTTCGCTCGAAACTCGAAAGAATAAATCCGAATCTTCGGGCAATTGGAATTCATATTGAATTTTTGGGCAGAACCGACAAAGGGCAAATAATTTCACTTAGAACATTAGAACAAGGTTGTTTACAAACGTCAGAACCGACAGAACCGTCAGAATCACTTCAAACAAAACGCTTAACGCATGACGGTTGCAATGATGATCTTCCAGCCGGAACTTCAATCGTCAGTCAACCATCATTCAATCGTCAGAACGGAAACGGCAATAAAAATGGCAGTTTTGTGTATTAAGCAAAGGTTTCTGACGTTTCTGACGGTTTAAACCATAATTATTCTGAAATTAAAAACGTCATTCTGGGGTAAATGTATAAATCGTTTCGTAGCATTTCTTCTTCCCACGGAGAATCCATTCCTGAATTATCAAGTCCTGGATAAAAATAGGCATTCGAGTAAAATCCTTTTAGATATGGCTTGATTTCCTTGCCAAATGTCTTAACGACAATGCCCACTGTTCATTTGCTTCATAGGTTTTTCCCGTTAGTGAATAATTATTTGACTGTAAAATAATTACAAAAATACTCCTGATCGCGTCTAAATTCAACAGATTTATTCCAAAGTAACTTTCCGGTTTCATCCCATTGAACGTGAGATACCTTCTGGTTTTTGTATTCTCTGAATCTCTTAAAAATAAATCGCAAAATATGATCCCAAATTATTTGAGGAACATACGGGAATTTCTGTTTGATTTGCTCATTTATTTCTGCGCCGATGCACATCAAGGAAACATGATAAAATTGATTTTGGAAAGTGCCGTTCCGGTAAAGTTCATGGGCAATCCAATCATTTTCTTTTTCGGTAAAAGCACCAAGGGCATGAAGCACTCTTTTCATATTTTGGCGTTCGGGTTTTGTCCACGGTCCGTTAAGACTGCAACGACCGGCTTTGACTTCGGTAAAAACGATATAGGGAATTTTATGTTTACTGAAAACTTTATCATCTCTCATCGGTCTGATGAGATTTTCCGAGCGAAAGGGAAATCGAACAGCCATTAGATCAACATCGGTTTCCTGATTTCTGCCTTGGTCGGGATGGACGACGAAATTTTGGATTGACAGAAAACCATTTAATCTCAAATACCAGTAAGCAAGTGATTCAGCATTTAATTCCATATTTGCCCTCCTAGCTTTATGAGACTTTCATTTGTCAGATCACCTAGAGTCCAGAATTTCGATTTTGATTTTGCTAATTCTTCAAGCTGACTTTTTTCTGATGCATGAACAATCAAAAGTTGATCGGATATTCGGCTGACGAACTGATTTCTTTTGGCGCAAAGTTCTGCGCTTTGGCGTGAAGCATTTTCAGAAAATGGCGATAAAATCAGTAATCGTTTTTGTTCGATCAATTCCTGCCAGTCTTTTTTGATTCGTATTTTTTCGATGCTTCGCGCTGGACAGACGACGAATTTCGCACGGCTTTTAACAAGGCTGTTGAAGACTTCCTGTTCAAGCGGGCTGTGAAAACCGCTAACGAAAGTTAAATCTGTTTCGCGCCATTTATTTACAAGATCGAACATCTGCAAAATTATACTGCCCGGACATTTTCGAGAGCAGAGCAAGCCGAGAGTTTTTTCTGAAAGTAGCGATAGGTTTCCGATTGCAGCCAATTTGGGATAATCAGAAATCTTATCTTTAATTTCAGTCGGATAATTTTGAGCATTGAGTTTTTGCATCACATAAAATTTTAAGTAATCTAGTTTTTACGTTGACATAAAAATTGGCGTTACAAAATTCTTTAATTTCTCATAAACTCACGTAAATAATTGAATAAAATGTCAACTTGTCGTTGACAATCGGCATCAAAATACCGAAAATAAGGATAGCTCATCTACCATGCTGTAGAAGGAGTATTCGAAGCCGTCAACGAATAGTTGGCGGTTTCAGCTTTTTAAAGACGCGATATACGCTTCATATTCCTGACGCAGCTTTCTTCGTTTATATTCCTGAATGCAATACGCTGTCAGCAACAGATTGTAGCCGCTGCGTTTTCCCAAAACTAGGAGATAATCTTCCGATTCGAGCCACAGACAAATATTCGTGTTTCCTTTGCGCGTGTTTTCCCATCTTTTGACTGCCGCGTCGTTTGCGTTATCAATGACGGCTCTTGCCCAGGCGATACGTTCGCAGCGGTCGAAATCTGGCAGGCGATCTTCTTCAATATCGCCGGTTGAAACCAGATGCCAAAATGACGCTTCTTTGTCCCGAACTAGCGGGTGTCTCCGCAGGCTTAGCGGAACACCTTCGAAATATAATCGCCTGCGGTTAAAATCGTCCAGAAAATCTCGCCTGAAACAATCGTAAACGGCTTCGATGTATCTTTCCCAATCTCCGCCGAAGTCGGCGTATAAAATCAGTGAGGGCAGCCATTCGGGCATCGTTTATTTTTCGCCCTCCCGCGCTTTCCAGATGAAGATGTTGAATTTCGATTCACGCGGCAGCGTCGAGCGCGTCAGGTCGTAATGCGAACGCTCGCGGATGCGCTCAATAAAAGCGAGCTTCGCCGCGCTGGTCTGTAATCCGCGATTGGCGTAATTTACCGCGCCGATCAGCAGATCGGTCAACTGCATGATGGAAACTTCGTGCGAGCGGACGCTTTGCAGGCGTTCGACGATTCTGCGTTCGTGATCCTGAACGTGGTCGCACAAAAAGCCGTGAAGATTTCTGATCTTCTGTTCGCTGCGCGTGTCCTTGATGTCCAGATAAATCCGGTAAGACGATTCCGGCTCAAGGAAAATCTTGAGCATCGAGAAATACATTTTGTAATACCAGTCGTCGTGAGTTTGAAAAAAATCGCCGTGGCGGAGTTTAGATTTGTCGGGAATGACGAGGGCGCGAAAATGCAGATCGTCGTCGTCGAAAAAGTAGTCAAGAACATCGAGATAAAACTGCTGCTTGGCGGGCGAAACTTTCGTCCATTTGACTTCGAGATGCGGCGGCAATCCGTTTCGTTCTTTTATTTCCCGCAAACGCGTCGAGATGCCCTGAACCTTTTCGACCGGACACCAGATTGCGCCCAAAACCATTACGCTCTGGCGGTCGTTTTCCAGATGACTGCTTTCGTCGCAATAAACGTTATAGATTCGGCTCATACGGCTTGATCTCCCGCCCGTCTAGCTTCCCAATCCCATTCGATATTTGATGTCGTAATTGATGATGAAATCGAGTTCTTCATCCGTGAATCCGTAATGTTTGGCTAAAACGCGATCTATTTCGTCAATGATTGATTTTGATAATTTAGGATCAATAACTTGAAACTCAACCAAGCCAGTAGTTTGTTGATTTCTACGACCAATCACAGATTTATCATCAAAATCTTCCATCAGTTTATGTTCCATCAAACTAAATTCTTGTAAATCACTGTCTGAAAAAGTCTTCAATTGAATTGGAAAATTAACATATTCTCTGGATGTCAGATGATAGCAATCACTATGAATTATCCACCACCAAAAAAAGAGTG
>JBGTRS010000248.1:3796-6882 GCA_041940665.1 Pyrinomonadaceae bacterium
CCCCAGCCGATTCTTAAACCGGCTAAACCATAAATTTTCGAAAAAGTTCTTAAAACAATCAAATTCTTATATTTTGAAGAAACTGACAAATTTTTTAGCTGGGTTGATTGATTTTTTCCTGCGCCTTTAAAGTAAGGAATGAAAGAAAATGCTTTCATCCAATGAATAGGAGTAGTGTAAATATAAATATCTTCATTTCCATTCAAAGATGTTCCTACAAGTTCTGTCTTTGACAATAATTTGTCGTAAATGGTGTTTGAAATTCTGTTGTATGTTTTGGGAATTGTAGATAGTGCGAAACCGTCATTAGAAATGTATTGAAGAGTCTTAAATACATAGTCTCGCTCGCTGGAATACCACTTCATATATTTTGAAGATAAAGTTTTTGGTGCGTCTGACTTATCTGCGGTAAGCCAAATGGCATATCTATTTGCTACTCCTTCAAATAATACGCCGGGACAAGTATGACCTGAATAAGAACTTAAATATAAACTTCTGTGTGAATTTTCATATACTGCTTGGAGTGGTTGCATTCTATTAGTTGATAAACTTCCAATTAAAACGATCAATCCGCTACGACCATTTTTATTCAAAAGTTGAATGGATTTTTCCATAACAAAAGCATACAAATTCCCGCAACTTTCAGTGATAAAACTCCTTATTGTGTAGTCCTTTTTGATTTTGGTGTATTCAACATAAGGCGGATTGCCGATAATTACATCAAAACCGCCGTCATTGATAATTCCGTAAAATTCCGAATACCAGTGAAAAGGCTGATGAGTTTTCAGAAAGTTTTGAAAAGCGGTTTCGTTTTTTTCGCTGATGCCGTATTCGTGAGCGATGAAAACATTTAATTCGTCGGAAAGCTCGCGGAGCTTGGCTTGCAGTTCGGCTTTGTCTTCCGCTTTGATCTCGCCGCCTTCTTTGACTTGCTGTAAACGGAATTGTTCATAAACTTTGGCGGTCTGTTCGGCTTTGAAATCGAATTCGTCGGCGAGATTGTCGAAATCGAATCTCTGCTGATCGCGTCCGCCGAATGCTTCGTGAACGGATTTTTTATTGACGAAACCGACGAGCGTATTTCCGGCGCGAATGTTGAAATCAATATCGGGCAAAGGTTCTAAACCGTAATTCTTTTTATTCGGATCGGCATCAACCTGCGCGACGAGTTGGAGAAACAGGCGAAGTTTACAAATCTCAACTGCGTCGGGCATTATGTCCACGCCGAAAAGATTATTGATGATGATTGATTTCATCACGAAATAATCGCGGCTCGGATGCTTTTCTATTTCCGTTAAAACATTACGAAACGTCTGATGCGCGTTTGTCTTACCTGTTTGATCGGACATTTCGACAAATTCTTCCATCCGGTCGAGACATTTGTCGAGAAGCGGTTCGAGAATTTTCAAAGCCGCGAACAGAAACGCGCCGCTTCCGCACGTCGGATCGAGAATCGTGATGCCCTGCTCGAATCTTTCGTTTGAGCGTTCGGGAATGCGTCCGGCAATCGCCTGATAAAACGCCTTGATAAAGCCGGAATCTTCGGCATTGTGAACAACGTCCTGCGCGAATTGGCGAATGTCGAGATTGTATGTGATAAGATCGTTTATCTCGTAAATCTCGCCGTTCCGCATCTTTTCCCGAATGCTCAAGCATCTTTCGCGTCTGGCGATATATTCGCGCCAGATTTCCGTCGGCAAAGCATATTCTTCATTAGCCGGTTCGTTCCAGTTTCCGCGTTTTGAAACGTCTTCGATTCCGGCGGCGATATGAGCGGGAACTTCTGTAATCTCGCCGTTTTCGTCAATCACACCTTTTTTGACCGCATCGTAAATATATCGGTCAGGATCGTCGCGCAGGGTTTGCCAGATGCCGTCATAACGGTTAAAGGCGATGCCGGATTTTTCTTTTACGCGGTCGAACAGAAAAGGAATGATCGTATTTTCGGAAATATATTCGGTGATGTCTTCCTTCGTATAATACGCGCCCATCTGTTTTTGATTGATGAACTTTTCAAAAATATAACCGAGAACGTCCGGGTTGATCACGTTGTCATCTCTCAGCGGACGATGATCTAAATGCCAATCGTATTTATCGAAGAAATTAAAAACCGCTTCAAACGCTTCATCCTTTATTTGAATATCATTTTCCGATTCGATCCTATGTTTTTCAAAAAGTCCGCCGTTGAGATATGGAATGTTACCGATAATTTTAACGAGTTCGGGCGAATGATTCGGCTCGCCCAAACCGTTATGAAAAAATTGAACGAGAAATGTTTTGTAAAACGAATAAAACATATCATCGCCGATTTTATTCTGAGTTTCATAGAGTTTGTTTCTGAGATATTTTCCGTCTTTGTTTAGAAAACCTTTGTATTGAATGAAGTAAACGAACATCAAACGATTCAAGGTCAAAGACGCATACCAATCGCATTCTTCCTGAGATTTGATCCCTTCGATTTGTTTACTGAATTTCTTATGTTCCGATTTAAATTCATCGTAGAATCTTCTGGTCAAACGCTCGCGGAAAAGCGCATCATTACGGCTCGCAACATCGGTAATCGTTATGTATTCTTCGTCTTCGATGGAAAAGAATAGATTTTTGAGTTTCTGTGCCAATCTTTCGCCGGACATTCCTTCAACAAAGATTTCGCGGCTGATTCTGACAGGTTCATTCGGTTCGCGTTTTGACCATTGCCAGATTTGTGTCGTTCTTTTTTTATCAGTGAAAATCAAAAGATGTTCGGCAGTTATTTGAGTGATTTTATTTTCAATCTTTAAGCCTGTCTGACGGTCGGGGATTTGATCGGCATTTTCCGCTTCGTGCATGTAGATTACAAATCCGCGTTTTTGTTTGATCGGTTCAAAGCGGAAAGTTTTATCTTTAACCTGAATATTTATACTTTGATTTTGCGGAACATTATCCCAGCCGAGTTCAACAAACAATTCTTTGAAGTCAGCATTTTTTACGAATTCTCTGATTTGATTATTATTGAGTTTCATAATCTTTTCTTTCTTCTTTTTCAAAAAGTCCCAACGAGCAAATAACCTGCGGTTCGTGAAATTCAGTTTCTTCTTCTTTCAGAC
>JBGTRS010000249.1:0-6874 GCA_041940665.1 Pyrinomonadaceae bacterium
CATCATTAGGATTATTGGAAAACGATATATTTTTTTGATAACTTTTTAAAAAATAATCATAGCCACCAAAGTTGTATTTTTTACCAATTTTTAGTTCTAGTTGATCTTTTTTTGTTAATTTTTTCTTTTTTCAGTCTTTCCATTTCCAGAGCCGCTTCATCGTAGGTCAGATTATTTTTCAGACATTTTTCGAAACTGACGACCGACCAGACGGCTGCGTGCAGTTCGCTCGCGACCGATTCTTGATCCTCTTCTGCGTCTTGAGAATTTTGCGGTTCCGACATTTCTTTTTTGTCTTCGGTTTTCATTGCTATCATTTGCTTGAAATTCCTTTTTTATAAAGCCTCCGCCGAAAAATACGGCTAATTTGAACATAGCACAGCCTTTAGACCTTTGTAAAAGCTTTTTTTCGGCTGAAACTTCGAATTTTCCCAAGCCGCACGGTTGCTTGCCGGAATGAAATTTCGGAAAATCGAATTTATAGATGACGGAAAAAAATGTAAAAGTCGCCCTCGTTCAGGAACCGCCTGTTTTTTTGAATCTCAAAGAAACTATGGCCAAGTTTGAAAGATTGGCAAAACAATGTGCGGAGACCGGTGCGAAGATCATCGTCTTTCCCGAAACCTGGGCATCGGGTTATCCGATCTGGCTCGATGATGCTCCGAATGCGGGGCTTTGGGATTATCCGCCCGCCAAAAGACTCTTTCAATATCTGACGGAAAATTCTCTGGAGATCGGAAGCGGCGAATTTCAAAAATTAACGGAAATCGCCAGAGAAACCGCCTGTTATATCGTCATCGGAATGCACGAGCGGAGCGGCGGCACGCTTTACAACACAACCGTTTACTTAACGCCCGACGGCGAATACAAAATTCACCGTAAACTGACGCCGACCTATACCGAGAGACTCGTCTGGGGCGTCGGCGACGGGAGCACGCTTGAAGTTCTGGAAACGCCTTACGGGATTCTCGGCGGGTTGATCTGCTGGGAACATTGGCTGCCGCTCGCCCGGGCGGCCATGCACGCTAAAGGCGAAATAATCCATACGGCTCAATTTCCGACCGTTCACGAACGCCATCAGATCGCCAGCCGGCAATATGCTTTTGAAGGTCAATGTTTTGTTCTCGCGTCGGGTTGTGTTTTATCAAAAAAAGACGCATTGGAAGGGTTTGAATCTTTGCAGACGGGCGACACGGAGGTTTTTAAACTTCTCGAATCAATGCGGAAGGACGAACTCCAACGCGGCGGCAGTGCCGTTATTTCGCCCGATATTTCCTACATCGTTGAACCCGTTTTTGATAAAAAAGAAACGATCTACGGCGAACTGAATCTCGATCTCGTCAAACAAGGTCGTCTTCTTTTAGACACCGACGGACATTATTCGCGTCCCGACGTCTTTGAATTGCGGGTCAATACAAGGCAAAATAAGAATGTAATTTTTGAAAAATAGTGCATATAGTGAATGGTGAATAGTAAATAGTGAATAGATGCGTTAGGTAATCTTATAATTTTTCCGTCAAGCAAATAAAAGAATAACTATTCACCATTCACTATTCACTATTCACCAAGCTATGAATTTTACCGAAACAGTATTTATCACAGGATTTCCCGGTTTTATCGCTGGGCGTTTGGTCGAAAAACTTTCGACGCCGGAAACGCAGTTTTTTCTGCTCGTGCAGGAAGATTTTGTCGAAAAGGCTTTAAAGGATGTGCAGGAAATTGCCGAAAAGACCAAAACGCCTTTGAAAAATTTTGCCATTATCAAAGGCGACATTACGCAGGAAAATCTCGGAATGTCCGAAACCGATTTGCAAGTCGTTCTGCAGGAAACGACCGATGTCTATCATCTCGCGGCGGTTTATAACCTCGAAGTCGAAAAGGAACTAGCCTACAAGGTCAATGTCGAAGGCACGAAAAATGTCAATGAACTCGTCCGAAGAATCGAAAATTTGCGGCGTTACAATTATGTTTCGACCTGTTATGTGGCGGGCAAACGCGATGATGTCATCTTTGAAAACGAACTCGTTCACGACAAAGGATTCCGCAATTATTACGAGGAAACGAAATATTTCGCCGAAGTCGAAGCCGAAAAACTAAAAGCGGAATATCCCGTGACGATCTTTCGGCCGTCGGTCGTCTGCGGCGACTCAAACACGGGCGAAACGGCAAAATATGACGGAATTTATTACGTTATAAAATTTCTCCTGAAATTTCCGGAAGTCTTCCGGCTCGTCAATGTCGGCAATGAAGACGTCAAGTTAAATCTCGTGCCGGTCGATTTCGTCATTGACGGAATGATCGCACTCGCCAAGGATGAACGGGCGGTCGGAAAAACCATCGCTCTCGCCGATCCGAATCCGATGACGACAAAGGCCATCTGCGATTCGATCGCCGAAGCCATTACGAACAAAAAGTCGGTTATCACACCGCCTTCGAAAATGGTCGAATCGTTCCTGAATTCACCGATCTCGCCGCCGTTGACGGGCTTGCCGCATTCGGGCGTGCCGTATTTTTTCATCCCGCAAACCTACGATACGAAAATTGCCGATGAACTTCTTAAACCGCACGGCGTTGCCTGTCCGCGATTTGATGAATATGTCGGAAATCTGGTTAAATTCGTCGTCGAGCATCCGAAACTTTGACCGATAGCAAAAGCATATTTTCAAGGTTTTAACGCATCATAAAAGAAAATCAAAAAGTTTATACAACATAAATTATGCTTTTACTGCGACAGTTCAAAAATTTTCTAACGCTCTCGACGATCGTTTTTGCGTTGGCCGTAATTGCCAATTCGCAAACACCGACGCCGACGCCCGATGACGATGATGATCCGGTTCGGGTTGATACGGAAGAGATCAAGGTCAATGTTTCGGCGTTCGACCGGTTCGGTGAGTTTGTGTCCGATGTGAATAAAGAAGATCTGGTCATCGTCGAAGACGGCCGGCTTCATCAGGCGACGAGCGTGCGGCGGATTCCGGCCAACGTTCTGATTATGCTGGACACGGGCGGCGAACTCCGGCAGATAAAAAACATCTCGCAAACCCGCGAAACCGCCAAAGAACTCGTCCGCAAACTCGATCCGGCCAATTCCATCGCCGTTTTGGAATATCACGACAAAGCCCGCATTCTGACCGAATGGACGAGGAATAAATTTCAGATTCTAAATGATCTCGACAAAAAACTGATCTTCGGCCGGCGTTCTATTTTCAGCGATGCTTTGAAACTTGCGACGGAATTTTTGAGCCGGGCCGATGCCGAAAACCGCCATCTCGTTCTCATCTCGGACGGCACGGACAGCATCTGGTCGGATGAAAAACGCGAAGCGGTCTTACGGGAACTGCTCGGCACAAATATCAACGTCCACGTTATCAGCTATACGGGCATGGAATTAAAGGACATCGAACCAAGAGCGAAAGGAATTCAAAAAGGAAATCCGAAACCGGCCTTGCCGCCCGAAGTGGCCGCCACTCTGCCCAACGGCGTAAGAGATGTGGCCGAAGCACCGAAGATCACTTCGATCAATACCGACAAGGAGTTTATCGACACGATGAAAAAACGCGAGAAAGCTCTTAAGGACGGCGAAAAATATCTTTTGAATCTGACGGAAAGCACGAGCGGTTTGTTCATCCTGCCGGACGACAAGGAAGAAATGATCGAAAAGGCCGAACTCGTCGCCAAAGCGATCGATTCCAATTACGTCGTCACCTATATTCCGAAACGCCCTTTGAGCGAATCCGAACCGGGCGAGACGCGAAACATCGAAGTTTCCTCCAAAAAACCGGGCTTACAAGTGCTGGCTAAGAGAAAATTGGTGGTTGATAAGTAGGAAATAGTGAATAGTAATTGGTGATTGGTAATTGGTTATTTATAATTGGCCACGAGTCGCCGGACTGACCATTTTTATCGAAATTCTATGTACCATTCACTACTCACTCTCCTCTTTCCATTTGCCCAATGCATAAGAATTTTTCTACAATAAACAAAAGCCCTAAAATCTAATATTTTATACAAATTAAGAAAGGAGTTTTGCCATGAATCTAAGGAAAAGTGCCGTTTTTGTTCTGAGTCTTATTTTTATTATGACAACATTAGCATTTGCACAAAAAGGCGATAAATTGCCGAAACTGAAATACACCGAATACAAATTAAAGAACGGTCTGCGGGTGATTATGCACCAGGACCGATCAACGCCGATCGTGGCCGTCAACCTCTGGTATCACGTTGGTTCGAAAAACGAAGTGCCGGGCCGGACGGGTTTTGCCCATCTTTTCGAACATATGATGTTCCAAGGTTCAAAGAATTACAACGACGAATACTTCGGGCCGCTTCAAAAGGCCGGTGCGAACATCAACGGTTCGACCAACGGCGACCGCACGAATTATTACGAGGTCGTGCCGTCGAACTTTCTGGAACTGGCGTTGTTTATGGAAGCCGACCGGATGGGCGGCTTGCTGCCGGCGATGACGATGGACAAACTCAATAACCAACGCGATGTCGTCAAAAACGAACGCCGTCAGCGTTACGACAATCAGCCCTACGGAACGGCGTTTGAGAAAATTCAGAGTCTTATCTATCCGAAAGATCATCCGTATCACTGGACGACCATCGGTTCGCTCGAAGACCTGTCCGCCGCTTCGATGGAAGACGTTCAGGCGTTTTTCCGCAAGTATTATGCTCCGAACAACGCTTCGCTGGTGATCGCCGGAGATTTCGATGAAAATCAGGCGAAAAAATGGGTTGAAAAATACTTCGGTTCGATCCCGGGCGGCGAAGAGATTGACCGTCCGAATCCCGAAAAACCGAAACTCGAAGGCGAAATGAGAAAAGAATATGAAGACGCCGTTCGTCTGCCGAGGCGTTATATGGTCTGGCATTCCGTTCCGGCAAATCACAAGGACGAAGCCGCTCTCGATATTCTTTCGTCGATTCTTTCTTCGGGACGCGGTTCGCGTCTGCAAAGCAAATTGGTCTATGACAAACAGATGGTGCAGAGCGTTTTTGCCGCCAATTCGACCCGCGAGATCGGCGGAATGTATCTGGTCGTCGCCACGGCCCGGCCCGGCCAATCTATGGACGACATCGAAAAAGAGATCAACGCCGAATTGGAAAAGATCAAAAACGATCCGCCTTCCGCGGAAGAAGTTGAAAGAGCAAAGAACGGTTATGAATCGCAGTTTATTTACGGACTCCAGACAGTTCTGGGGAAAGCCGACCGGATGAACAGCAACGCGACCTTTATGGGCAATCCCGACACCTTCCAGTTACAGCTCGACCAATACCGCAAGGTTACGCCGAAAGACGTCCAGCGAGTCGCCAAAGAATATCTGACCGGTGATCGCCTCGTAATGACCTTCGTGCCGGGCAAAAATCAGGGAACGCCCGACCGGAACTCCGCCGCCAATCGTCCGACATCCGTTTCCGACGGCGAAGAAGACGAAGCCAATGCCAAGAAAGATTCCAAAAAAGATAAAACCGATTATTCAAAAAATCTTCCGAATCCCGAAGCCGACCCGAAATTCTCTCTGCCCGGCATTCAGAAGAAAAAACTTTCCAACGGTTTGGAAGTCTGGTTTGTTCAGCAGAGCGAACTTCCGATAGTTTCGATGAATCTCGTCGTCAAAACGGGCGGCGATGCCAATCCGAAAGGCAAAGAAGGGCTCGCCGATATGACCGCATCTTTGATGAACGAAGGTACGAAAAAACGTTCGGCGACCGAAATTTCCAATCAACTGCAATCAATCGGGGCGAATGTTTTCATCAATTCCGATTGGGATTCGACCAACGCCGTGATGCAGACTCTGACCAAGCATCTCGATACGGCTCTGGATATTTACGCAGATGTCGTCACCAATCCGACATTCCCGGCGGAGGAACTGGAAACAACCCGCAAGCGTTCGCTGACTGCACTTTTGCAACGCAAAGACAATCCCGGAGCGATCGCCAATGTCGCTTACGGTAAATTGCTTTACGGTGAAAATCATCCGTACGGCCGGGCGTTGGACGGCAATGAAGACTCGCTCAAGGAAATCAAACGCGAAGACCTGGTCAAATTCTACGAAACTTACTATCGCCCGAACAACGCGACCTTGATCGTCGTCGGTGATACAAACTCGAAAACCTTGTTGCCGAAACTCGAAAAGGCTTTTTCCGGCTGGAAATCCGCGGACGTTCCGAAAACGGACGTTCCGAACGCGAAGGCTTTTGACAAACCCGGCATCTATATCGTTGATAAACCCGGGGCGGCTCAGAGCGAACTTCGCATCGGACAGATCGGCGTAGCCCGAGATAATCCCGATTACGTTCCGCTCCTCGTGATGAATCACATCCTCGGCGGACAATTTTCTGCCCGCGTTAATATGAACCTGCGTGAAGACAAAGGCTACACCTACGGAGCGAGAACCAACTTCTCATTCCGCCGCGGAGCCGGACCCTTTACCGCTTCTTCGGGAGTTCAAACCGCCGTAACCAAAGAGTCCGTGGTCGAATTTATGAAAGAACTCAACGGCATCCGCGGTTCAATTCCGGTTTCCAAAGAAGAAATGGAATACGGCAAACAGAGTCTCATCCGGGCTTTTCCGCGACAGGTCGAAACGGTCGGACAGATTTCGGGAAGACTTGCGGATTTAATTGTCTATGATCTCTCGGACAATTATGTCAACGAATATCTGGCCAAAATAAACGCCGTCACGCTCGAAGACATCAACCGCGTCGCCAACAAATACTTAACGCCAGATAAAATGGCGATTCTCATTGTCGGCGATAAAAGCGTGATCGAACCGAGGCTCAAAGAAATTGACGGTTGGGGCAATGCGATCATCTATCTCGACACCGAAGGCAATATGCTCGCGGATGATGATGAATAATTCTGTTAAAG
>JBGTRS010000250.1:0-2843 GCA_041940665.1 Pyrinomonadaceae bacterium
AGGCGGCACGGAAGTTTTGATCTGGGCTGATGCGAACTACTCGAAAGCCAACGCCGGCACGATCATCTACCGCCTGACCGATACTTTGAAGATTGACGGCTGGCAATACAGCGTCGAAGGCAGTGAAGACGGCGTCACGGTTTTCAGCCTGTTCAAAGAGAGAGGTGGCCGCCGGGCGATCATCGGTTTCTACGGGGCGACCGACGAAGCTTTGATCTTTGCCTGGATGGAACTGCTTGCCGGCAACGGCGGAACAACGAATGACCGGATTGACGATTCATCTTCAAACAATCGCAGCGGAAATTCGGGCGGCAGTATCGTCGGCACCTGGACGAACGGAACGGCTTCGACGATCTCGGAAAAAAATCTTTCGACCGGACAGATCAATTCCCGCGGCGGTTCGAGTTTCAAATATGTCTTCCGGGCGGACGGCACATTTGAGGCGATCGGTCTGATGAGTTCGACCATGTACGGCTGTACGACCGATCTTTTCAACGACAAACGCGGCAGATACGAGATCAGCGGTTCGCAGATCACATTCACTTTGACGAAAAATTTCTGGAGAAACACCTACAGTTGTTCGCCGCAATCGAACAAGGAAAAAAATCATACCCTTGGCACGGAAGTTTATACATGGCGGACGAAAATTGACGAATACGGCAAACAGCTCATCTGCCTGACCAACGATAAAGGCGAAGCCTGTTACCGCAAAGAATAACAAACGACGGATTTTTTCTGATTAAAAATACAAGCAAATCCGTCGGGAATTTATAACCAATAGATATAAGGAGAACAAAGAGTTGAAAAACATTCTATTATTTACAGTCGCAATTTTATTTATCGGCATCAACTCGAATTCGGAAGTCCTTGCCCTGACGGGTTCGTTTGAAGAAAAAGACGTTTATCTGGCTGAACATACATTCAGCATGGATGAATACCGCAAAGGTTCTGACGAGGCGAAGAAGTATGAATTTGCCGAACAGCACCAATCTGCGGAACAAAACCGAATGGAAAACGCTTTCTTCTATCAAAACGCAGGAGATACGGATTTTACTTTTGAGTTGATGTTTTTCTTAGGCGTGCTTGGATTTATGGCTTTTCTGATTGCTCTGCAATATCAGAGCAAACCGGAAGAAGCCGTCGAATTCCGGCAATTCGACTAATTTCCCTTTCGGGAAATTTTACGAAAAACGGCGGAGTTTTTATAATGCTCCGCCGTTTTATTTTGTCCCGCAAGCAATTTTTATGAACCCTTTCACAAAATTTTTTCGCGTTGGTTTGTGAAGATAATTTTTTTCTAAGGAGTTTTTATTAAAGATGAATTTAAGACAACCAACAACCGACGATATTCAGGAAACCGGCAGGATCATTTATGAAGCCTTCCGTTCGATCGCTGAGAAACATAATTTTCCGCTCGATTTTCCGACCTTGGAAAGCGGAAACGGAATGGCCGAAATGGTTATCACGGACCCGAAAATTTACGGGGTGATCGCCGAACAGGACGGCCGGATCGTCGGCTCGAATTTTTTGTGGGAACACGATGAGATCGTCGGGGTCGGACCGATCACGATTACACCGCACCTGCAGACGAACGGCGTCGGCAGAAAACTGATGCAGGATGTTATCGAACGCGGCCAAACGGCTCCCGGCATCAGACTCGTCCAGGCGGCCTACAATTCAACCTCGATGTCGCTTTATACAAGTCTCGGTTTTAATGTGGTCGAACCGCTCGTGCATATCGAGGGTAATTTGAAGGATTTTGAAGTCGAAAGCGACACAGAAGTCCGTCCGCTCGAAGAAAAAGACCACGAAGCCGCCGCCGAACTGTGCCGCCGGATTCACGGTTTTGACCGTAAAAATGAAGTCAAACAAACTTCGCAGATTTTTCAATCCTTTGTCGCCGTGCGTGAAGGCCGCCTTGTCGGCTACACGACGGCTCCGAATATGTGGCAACTGAATCACGCCGTCGCCGAAAACGTTGATGATATGAAAGCTCTTCTTTCCGGTGCCGCCCGTCTGAGCGAAAAACCTCTGTCATTTCTGCTTCCGATCCGCCAGGCCGAACTTTTCCGCTGGTGTTTGAGCAAAGGAATGCGTGTCGTCCAGCCTCTGACGCTGATGGCGATGGGCCAATATATCGAACCTCGCGGAAGTTTTCTGCCGTCGGTTTTGTATTAATGTCGGGAGGCGGAAACAAAATGAAAAAACATAAATTCAATCTATTGATGATCGCGGGATTGCTCGCTCTTTTGGGCTTAGCCTGCAACCTGAAAGCGGACAGCGAACCGAAAGCTGATAATTCCATTCAGGCGGAAGAAAAACGGGAAACCTCCGGGCAGGCAACACAAAAACTGGAAAGCTATGAGATCAAGGGCTTTAAGTTTGCCTTTTACAAGATCAAAGCCGATTTGAGCCGCGATGAACTGATCAAAACAGCCAAAGAAATTCACGAACAGGAAGCCGACACGCAATTGGTTTTGGTGGACGATGATACGAAGGTCAGCGAATACATCAGCTACGCCAAAGCCGTCAGTTCGGGCAAAACGGATCAGGAAATGCCAAAAGATTGGGCGGATAAACACATCGTCGCCAATGTTCAGAAATATATGAACGGCCGATGGGTTTTGTGCGAAGGTTACGGTTATACCGAAATAGCCGATCTAAAATAAATAAATCAGGAGTTATAAATAAAATGATAAAGAAATTATGGATTTTTACGGCAATGTTCGTTGCCATACTCGGTTTTTCAGCCGTAAGTGCGGATGCACAAGACCGCGGCCAGGATGAGGAAGTCCGCTATGAAGTACGTTTCGGCAAAGGAAAAAGCAGTTTTGTGACGAAAA
>JBGTRS010000250.1:2853-6824 GCA_041940665.1 Pyrinomonadaceae bacterium
GCACGTTTACACCCTGCGGGCAAACGAAGGTCAGGATATGAAAGTAATCTTGATAACCGGAAAAAAGACTTCGTTCACGATCTATTCGCCGACCGAAGGAATCATCGAAGGTGCCGACGGTGAAACAAGATGGCGTGGTCTGCTCAATGAATCGGGCGAATATCAGATCACGGTCGGAACGGATAAAACGGCGAATTACACGTTGGAAATTTTTATCAAATGATTAGAAAATCTTAAGGTAAAAAAAGTTTAAAGCAAAAATCAGAAGCGGCAACAACATTTTGGTTGTTGCCGTTTTTTAATTTTAAAGAAAATTATGTTGATAATTCCTCATAATCTTTGAGACTTTTTTTCCTGATTTCCCGCGTTGAAAAACGGAAAGATTCTTACATTAAAAAAGGGGAAATAATGAACCAACCAACATTTTTACAAAAACTTACCGGATCGTTTTTTTTATTCACCGTTTTATTCGGACATTGCGTGGTTTTTGCTCAGACGAGAAGCGGGCTCAATCAGTCGGCGAACGGGAAGACGAAGAGCGATTCCCAAAAATGCAACAGCGGATACACGGGCAGTATAAAGTACACAAAAACCGTCACGACTTCGACGAGCGGAAATTTCGGTTCGCGTTCGGATATGAAACGCGTTTACCGGGCGAATCTGGTGATCCGTGATGACGGCAGGCAGAGCATTATCGCCAACGCTCTGCCCGGTATCGGAATTAACGGCAGTCTGAATCTGACCGCCCAGGCGGAAGCCGCTGAAACGGAAAACTACGAGGACATCAGAAACACCGAAGGCGAAGATTTCTGTAAACTGACTCTGGCCGGAGCAAAAGACAAAAGACAATACAAGTGCACGAGTTCCCTCAAACGAAATTCAAACGCCCAGGGCACGGGCACGAGCGATGTTTTTATCGGGCTTCGCGGCAGAAATCTGCATCTTTCGATCAGCGATCTGCCGAAATTAAACGGTCAATCCGCAACCGCTTCGCACAGCAGTTGTTCGGGAACCTGTTCGCCGAGACCGCCGATCAACGATACAAAGTCGGGAACGATCACAAACGGCGGAGAAAAAACTGCTTCGACCGACGAAAACTCAATTACGTTTGATCCGGAAAATTTCAACCGGCTTGCGGGAAGCTGGACGCGGACGAGCGACGACGGTGCTTCGGTCGAAACTTTTGAATGGAATTTGTCCCGATGTGCACCGCCGCTCGAAGTCGCCGAAATAGACTTTCAGCACAAGCGTGTGCCTGACCCGAATACGTGGTACGGCATTGATCCTCTGAGCGGAACGATTGACGGTAACCTGGTCAAGATCAAAGCCAAAGTTTTTAACAACGGCGGCGAGACGGCTTATGCGGACGTGAAGTTTTCCGAATTGAAATCCGGCGAACAACTGCCGAACGGGACGGTTTCCGTAGCGATAAAACCGGGCGAAGCACGCGATGTCGAATACGAGTGGGATACTTCCGGTTTTGCCTGGAACGAAAATCAGAAAGCCGAATCAACCCGCGAGATAAAGGTAGAAATTGACGGCGACACGAAAACCGAGAAGATAAAAATTTTGCCGAAACCCGTCGTTCTGGTTCACGGGCTGTGGTCGAATGCGGCGGCCTGGGCGGATTGGCACGCCTATTTACGCGAAGCCCACAGCTTTGCCTGGAATGCTTTCCCGGTCGGCGAACGCCCGGAAATTGCCAAAATGTCAACCGGCGATCATCCCGGAAATTACAAACCGACAAACACGGTTTTTCAAAATTCGCAGGAAGTCGCCAAGCAGATAAAATTTGTCCGCGAACAGAAAAATGCCTGGCACGTTGATGTCGTCGCCCATTCGATGGGCGGCCTGATCTCGCGTCATTACATCAATACTTTTATGATGCCCGTGTTTGACGGACGACCGGAAGTAACGCATCTGGTGATGCTCGGCACACCGAATATGGGAAGTCCCTGTGCCGATCTCGTCGGGAATATTTTCGAGTTTTTCGAGCAAAACGATATGAACGCGATGCGTGAACTGCGTCCGTCGGTCGTGGCGGAATTTAACCGCACGGTCACAAACCGCAAGGGCGTGAAATTTTCGATCCTGATCGGTTATGCCGTGCCGCAAACCTGCCAATCAACCGAACGCGGCGACGGCGTTGTGCCGATTCCTTCGGCTCGGTTTAACATCACCGACCGCGAATATGTGTTCCGCGATCATATAAGTTTAACGGACGATGTAAACTTCAGACGCTTCGTTCTGCCGCGAATCGCCGTCGGACCGAAAAAGTCAAAAAATGAACAAACGATCGCCTGGCTTGAAGACGACCGGCAAAACGATCCGGCTTTTTCTGCCGATGAAAAAACCGAGAATGACCGCTACGGATTTAACCGATACTTTCAAAAAGTTTCGTATAAACGCGAGGGAAAAAGAGGCAGGAAAATTTCCGAAGCGGAAAATCTGAAAACACGCGAGCGTCTGAAATTACAGCCGAAGGAAACCAGAGAAATTGAAATCCCGGCGGACGAGGCGGATTCGATCGGCGTCATCTTGATCGGAACGGCGGCGGTCGCCGGCACGGTCAAAGACGCCGACGGCAAGATCATCGGCGAGATCAAAGGCGGTCTCGATGCTTATAAAAATCCGTTTCGCGTTTTGAATTTCGATAACGAAGCGAAAAATTCCGTCTATAAATTAAAACTCGAAAATTTGGGCGGCGAAGAGGAAAACGTTTTTGTCGGAGCGTGGGCGGAAAATAAAAACACTTCAAGATTTACCGTCGAAGCCGGAAAACCCGGGGCAAACGGTACGATCACACTGCAGGCAAAATTGTCGGAAAACGGTTCGCCTGTTTTGAATGCCAGGATCACGGCTGAAATCGTCGGTCAAACAAACGAGATCACGTTTTTTGACGACGGCAAACACGGCGATGCGGCCGCCAATGACGGAATCTACGGAGCAATGGTCGGCAAACCCGGCAAAGGCGAATATTATATCGAAGCAAGAGCAGAAACAGGCGGGCAAACTCTGTTGGCAATCGTAGTGATCGGCGACGGTCAAACTGAATCAAAATCGGTTAAACCCGTGGTCAAACCAGGGCGGAGAAAATAATTCGGGTTTTTGAGGCAAACTTCTTTAATACTTGCCTCCAAATAAAATCGGCGAAGACGCGGACGGTGTAAAATGTTTAACGGATCGGGCGAGTATCAGATCACGTCCGGAACGGATAAGATGGTAAAATTATACTTTGGAGATTTACATCAAATAAAATGACGGCGAAAAAACATTATGACGAACATCTCGGCGATTTTTACTCGTGGATGATCGGCGATTTTGAAGATAAACAAAAAGAACATCGGCGGTTTTTGGCGGAACGCGGGATCGCTCCAAGTTCCAACAAAACCGCCTTCGATCTCGGTGCGGGAAACGGCATCCAGAGCGTTTCTCTCGCCGAACTCGGGTTTGAGGTGAAAGCGATTGATTTTAACAAGCAACTGCTTGCGGAACTCGAAAGAAACCGCCGCAACCTTCCGGTCGAGATCATCGAGGACGACATCCGTTCTTTTAAAACTCACGCCGAAACGAAACCCGAACTGATAATCTGCTGGGGCGATACCTTGGCACATCTGGAAAGTTTGAATGAAATTGAAAACCTGATCGCCGACGCGGCGGAAGTTTTGACCGATAAGGGCAGATTGATCCTCTCTTTCCGCGATTATTCAAACGCTCTCAAGGGAGACGAAAGATTCATCCCGGTCAAAGCGGACGAAGCGAAAATTCTCACCTGTTGCCTCGATTTTGAAGACGAAAGGGTGAGAGTCACGGACATTCTGCACCACAAAACAGAAAACGGCTGGCTTCAAAAAGTCAGTTCCTACTACAAAGTCCGCCTTTTTCCGAAAGATATCGAAGAGTTCATTTGGCAAAACGGCTTTAAGATCGAATTTAACGAGATCGTCAATCGGATGAACACGATCATTGCC
>JBGTRS010000251.1:0-224 GCA_041940665.1 Pyrinomonadaceae bacterium
TTCCGGCCGTATTTCCGGTAACCGTTCCGTCATTGACAAAACCGGTCGGAAAAGTTCCGAACGTCGCCACGAGGAAACCGTTGACGGCAAATGTTGTTCCCGTATTGACCGTTACATTACCGCGGATCAAAGTCTGGGCGATAAAAGTCGCCGTCTTTGCGTTCGTTGTATTATCAATCACCAGCGACGGAGTATTACCGGCAATACGGAAGTTAAAGTTCGTC
>JBGTRS010000251.1:234-6820 GCA_041940665.1 Pyrinomonadaceae bacterium
ACATTCAAAACCGTCGGCGTGGCATTTACATTGACGGTGCCGTTAACACGAAAATCAACCGGAGTCGCCGCAATCGCCGCATTGATCAGATTGATCGTGCCGCCGTTGAAATTGGAAGTCGAACCCGTTGAAAACACTTCGAATGTGCCGAAGTTGCTCCGCGTATTCGCAACCGTCCCGACATTCATCGTGCCGCCGGACATCGTAAATGTGACCGCACTCTGCGGATCAAACCGCGGTGCATTGAACGTGCCGCCTTCAATTATGAACATTCCGCCCGTGCCGCCGCCTAAACCGTCCGCCCCCGTCAGACCGACGTTGTATGTCCCTTCTGTCAAACGCAATAACCCTGTGTAGCTGGTTGTCGTGCTTGAAGCCGTCGCGGCAACCGTGTAGTTCGGATTGTTCAGCCAAAAACCGCCGAGTAAGGGAACGGTATATGTCGGCCCCGGGAAAGTACGGTTGGTCATTGTAAATGAACCGCTGATCTTGAACGTACCGCTCGTTACCGTCAAATATCCGGCAGAATCCGTATTAACTCCCCGCACGGTAAAGTTCGTCGGCATCAATTCAACGACCGTTGATTGTGCTCCCTTAGCGACCGTGATCGCACGTATATCCGTTGTCGCCCCCGTTCCGCCGAAGGTTACGTTATTTCCGCCCGCACCAAACGTCAGAATCGCACCGGAGGTATCGCTATTCGTGCTGAAATCGAGCGTGCCGTTATTGGTTACGTTTCCGCTGACGATCAGATTGTTGTTGGTAATTGTCCCCGTTAAAGGCGATTGAAGCGTGCCGCCGCTGTCTATCGTTACATTCAAAGCCACGGCATTCGTAACATTGACCGTCACCGTACAACCCGACCCGATCGTCACGTTGTCACCCGCCGTCGGAACGCTTCCGTCCGTCCAGGATGCCGGAGCATCCCAATTACCGCCGGCCCCCGCACAAGTATCTTCTCCCGGCGGTGAAGTCATCTGACTTCCCTCTAAAGCCGGTGAACTCAAAGTTCCTTCCGTAACCGCAAAAACTCTGTAAGTATAAGTTGTCGAAGGGTTCAATCCCGTTTCATTAATACTCGTCGCATCTGCCGCTGTTTGTCCAATGAAAGTGAAATTCGTGCCGTCGGTCGAACGGTAAACGGCAAAACCGAATTCGTTAGCCGAGTTATCCGTCCAATTGACGGTCAGCGAAGTCGGCCCGACCGCCGTAAAGTTTATTCCGCTCGGAGCGGCCGGACTATTCGGCGTAAACAAATAGCTTTTACCCGCCGCGATCGCGTCGGTTTGCGTATTGTTGGCGGTCGTGTATGAAACCGTGTCGGCAGAAGATGTGACGCTGGCAAAGTTTGTCGCCGCACCTGATTGCAGTCCGACCGAATAACCGCCATCATTGCTTCCGGTAATTCCCGCTCCATAGACAAATTGAATAACGCCCGGATTCGTTGTTCCGGCTGATTCAAAAAGCCACATTTGGAATGTGCCGCCGCCGGTGCCTGCACACGCCCCACCGCGTGTGATCTGCATATTCAGAAATTCGATAACGAGTTTGCGGTTTGGAGCAGACCCGATTGTTTTGAAATGCACTTTACCGCTAGAGCCGACACACAGGTCATCCCAAAACGGCATGATCTTCGGTGCGTTCGTCGTTGTGGCGATGCTGTTTGTAAATGAACTTCCGGTTGAAACCGCTCCTAACCGGGCAAAACCGTTACCATTTACGCCGAATTGAGTATAACGTACGCCGTCGAACCAAAATTCAAACCCGATATTGTTCAAAGTCGAATTAGTATCGTCCGTACTTGGACCGATTAATTGAGTCGTGCCGCTCGACATATCTTCGAGAGCAACGCCCGTCTGGGTTGAAAAGGCGTATGTCGCCGCAGTTATCAGATCATCCGAAGAAAGCAACAGATCGGATAAAGTGTCCGAATAGTTGGGAAACCCGAGGGGGTCGTTTCCTTTCTCATTTTGAACGGTATTTCTCTTCGATTCGGTCTGCACCCGTTCGGCCGGTTGAGAAAGTGAACCATTCTGGGCGGTAATATTTATTATCCCGAAAGTTGTCGTCAAAATACCTAAAAATAATGCCGTCAGCCGGTTTCTCCGCTGACCAGACATAAGGGTAAAATTTTTAGATTTATCCATATCTTTGTTTCCTCTTAAATTTTTGATTTTTTTTCGTTTGGAATTTTTTGGAACGATCCAAACACGGTCTTAAATGATGATCTGAAAGAACTGCCATAGACCTGTATTTTTAATTCGGCTTATCGAACATTTTCCTTATTCTCAGGTTGTGGAACGGAGTTTGAAAAAGGCTTTAAGCTTCAAAAAAATCGTCCGATTCTATGATAGAGCCGGACGATTTAAGATAAATGTTTTATATGAGCAAATTTAATACTGATAAATCAGTATTAAATTTTAGATTATATGCTTCCATAAGAACTTAAACTCTCTGTTTTTGATATATATAAGTCCCGTTTTGTATATCCAGAAATATACAAAATCTTTCCTTGTAAAAGCGAACCAATACTGCCTAAAGTTGTTTCGATTATCAGATGAGTATAAGCCTGTTTTTTATTTTGTCAATAGTTTTTTTGCGAGCGGATCAGATAAAGTTTTATCCCGTAATAACAGCAATAGTAAAAACATGTTATCCGGTCATATTTCGGGTTTTCAGCCGGTCAGGATTTGATTGAATACTGTATTAAAAAAAAGAACCGCAGATGTAGAATTTTCGAATATTTTACACCTCCGGTTTTGAATAAAATTCAACGAATTTAATTTATGAAATTACGTCGGGAAATTTAATGAAAAGGTAAGAATTTCTGATAATTGAGTTCGCCAGCAACTTTCGGCCGCCATAGCTCACTGATCAACGCTGATTTTTTCGGCAAGATTTATCCTTTTCATCAGATTTCAGTTTTTGAAATATGTCGCCAACGGCGACAAACATTATAGCCTAGCGAGAATCGCTAGGAATCGAATCAAATCAAAAGATCGTCGCCATAGGCGACTAATAAATTTCAAACAATATCGTTGCTCACTTTCAGCGAGCGGTTGATTTTGTTCACAAATCCTGGGGTTTCACCCCAGGCTATTATCTCAAGTCGCTTTCAGCGACAGGAAAACACCAATTAAATTTTATTATTCAATAACAACTTCCTTTTCCTTATGGGTTATTTTGAATATTCCATCATCTTGACGAAGATAAAGCCAAACTTGCTCATACATTCTATCGTCGTTTGGTTTCCTGTATCTAATGTGATAGTAGCCTGCATCTCCATGCCCTTCACCGACAATCGCGGAAATCGGCTCAAGTGTGGGATTTGCCGATTTAAAGTCATTTTTTACTTCTTCTTCACTCGGAAATCCGCAAGACAGACTAAAAGCAATCAGACAAATTATTAGAAGAAATCTTTTCATAAAATCTTACGCAAAAACATCTATCACTTTCTGTATCGCATTGACCAATGTATCAACATCCTCTTTCGTGTTGTAAAATGCCAGACTCATACGGGCCGTCGCCGGGACATCGTAGAATTGCATGACGGGCTGGGCACAGTGATGGCCGGCACGGATGGCGATTCCTTCCTGATCTAGAATCGTGCCGATGTCGTGCGGGTGAATGTCTTCGACGGTGAATGAGATAACCGACGCTTTTTCTTTGGCTGTTCCGATTAGTTTTACGCCTTCGATTTTTGAAAGTTTTTCGGTCGCGTATTCGAGCAGATCGTGTTCGTGCTGAAAAGCGGCATCAAGGTCAATCGAATTTAAATAATCGATTGCCGCTCCCAAACCGATGCTCGGAGCGATCGCCGGAGTTCCCGCTTCAAACTTTTCGGGAAGTCCCGCATAGGTCGTTTTTTCAAACGAAACCGTCCGGATCATCGAACCGCCGCCCATATACGGCGGCAACTTTTCGAGCCATTCTTTTTTGCCGTACAGCACGCCGCTGCCCGTCGGGGCAAACATTTTATGACCGGAAAATGTATAAAAATCCGCGTCCAGGTCCTGCACATCAACCCGTTTGTGCGGAACAGCTTGAGCACCGTCAACCATTACGGGAACGCCGAATTTATGGGCGGTTTCGATCATTTCCTTGACGGGAACGATCGTTCCCAAAGCATTTGAAACATGCGTTACGGCAACGATCTTTGTTCTCTCATTCAGAAGATTTTCGTATTCATCCAGAATCAGTTCGCCTGCTTCGTTCATCGGAATAACTTTGATCAGAGCCCCGCGTTCTTCGGCGATCATCTGCCACGGGACGATGTTCGAATGATGCTCCATCTGCGAGATCAAAATTTCGTCGCCCGCATTGATAAATTTCCGTCCATACGAAGAAGCCACAAGGTTCACGCCTTCCGTACAGCCGCGAACAAAGATACATTCCTTCGCTTCCTTCGCATTGATAAACCGGCGCACCTTCTCGCGGGCCGCTTCATATTCGGTCGTCGCTTTCTGCGAAAGATAATGCACGCCGCGATGGACATTCGAATGCTCCTTCTTCAGATATTCCGCCCCGCGTTCGATCACCAGGTTCGGCACCTGCGAAGAAGCCGCATTATCCATATACCGCAGAGGTTTTCCGTTCACCGTTTGCGACAAAACGGGAAAATCATTACGGACTTTATTAACGTCAAATTCTTTCATTTCTTTTACTGCTTCACTCATATTTTTTAACCACGATAACCCGCTCCGGTCTTTCTAATTTCAAATTCTGGACAAAGATAAGTTTCTTGAACTGTTTCCGTGTGATAATCCATAATCTTCAAAAATTCAGACTTATCAAACACTTTTCTATATTTGTCTTTAATATTCCTAAAACAGAGCATATCTCCAAAGAAACTGTGTCCATAAACGCTGTAATCTGAAAAAGCACAACCGAAGCAATTTTTGAAACTATATCCATCGGGCAATTGTTTCTGAATATCAACCAAATTGTCTTCAAGCCAACCACCATTTCCTTTTGTGTGAAATTGAAAACCTTTATACTTTAAAGATAAATATGCCCAATCTTCATCTCTCCAACCATTATCTGTAACTTTTCCCAACTCAAGTTTTATCGTCAGTTTTGCTTCTAAATCCTTGTGTTCTTCATAAATAATTAAAACGGGAATTTCGCATTCAATCGTGCAATCACAAAGTTCCCCATACTTATCCAAAGAAAATAAATTTAGTTCTTGTTGAGATAAGTCTTCCCTGTTGATTCCAAAGTCATCAAAAGTGTTTCCAGAAAATTCAACATCTCGCACTTTCATTCGCAAGGTTTTTCCATCATTGCGAATAGTTGTTTCATATTCGCCAATGCTGTCTATGTATCTTGCGGAATAAACTTGCATAATGCTTATATACTTACAGATACTTTGATCTCTTTCCCTTCCAAATAAAGAGTCTCAGGAGCAATATCCTGCTCATTTTCCCATTGCACCGTGCCGAAAACGATTTTGATATTTTTAAAATACTCCAAATCTTTGAGTTCCCGGAAAACGGGATAGTCAAGATACGGTTTAACATCGAATCGCTTGAAACTTCCATCATTAAACTCAATATCCAACGTATAATCGTCATTCGCCTTTGCCGAAACTACTTTTTTCATTGTTCTTACCTCAATGATCCAATTTTGATAAATGGTAAATGTTCAATGATAAGTGTTTAAGCTTCCAATCTCGCGTGCAAACGATTCAAAACCGCTTCGTCCAACTGCCGTTTGATCGAAGGAATTTCGATCTTGTTGATGATCTCTTCGGCGAAACCGTAAGTTAAAAGGTTTCTCGCCAGATCTTCGTTCAAACCGCGGCTCAAAAGATAAAATAATTCTTCTTCTTCGAGTTGTCCGACCGTCGCACCGTGGGCACATTTGACGTCGTCGTTGAAAATTTCGAGCTGCGGTTTGGTGTCCACCCTCGCTTCGTTCGATAAAAGCAGGTTTTTGTTCGATTGCTCGGCGTCCGTTCCCGAAGCGTTCTCATGGACGAAGACCTTGCCGTTAAAAACAGCCCGCGATTTGCCGTCGAGAATTCCCTTGTAATTCTGGTGCGAATTACAGTTTTTCACCTTGTGGTCAATTCTTGAATGCGTATCCGTATGCTGTCCGTCTTCGACCAAATACAGCCCGTCAATCCAGGCCTCGCCGCCTTCCGCGTTAAAACTCAAATTGACATCATGCCGCGAAAGCTTTGCTCCCAAAGTGATATTCGTATTGTCGTAAACGCTCGTGCGGTTCAAGTTCGTATTGGCAGAAATGATGTGAACAGCCGAATGCGATTCGCGTTGCACCCGCGTATGCTTGAGCCGTGCGTTGTCCGCGAGATTTATCTCGACGACCGCGTTTGTAAAATACTCCGCTTCGCTCGTTCGCGTGTAATGCTCGACGATCTCGGCTTCGCTTCCCTGTTCGCCGACATACAAAATCCGCGGAAAATTCGCCGTATCATTTTCACCGATAAAGACAATGTGAACGGGTGTTTCGATCTTCGTATCTTTCGGAGTATGAATAAACAAACCCTGCCCGATAAATGCCGTATTCAGAGCTGTCAAACCATTGAAATCAAATTCGACAAATTTTGCCAAATTCGCTTTAA
>JBGTRS010000252.1:0-6799 GCA_041940665.1 Pyrinomonadaceae bacterium
GAACGGTCGTTAAAACCGATGATATGGGTTTGCGGCAACTTGCCTATAAAATCAAACAGTTTACCGAAGGTTACTATTTTCTTTTTGAGATCGAAGGTTCGGGAAGCGAAATCGCCGAATTGGAACGCCGGATGCGGGTCAACGATAAGATCTTCCGTTATCTGACGGTACGGGTTGACGAAGAACGCAAAACGGCGGCGAAGATCGAGACTAAACGCGAACAGAGAAAAGAAAAACTCAATGCTTTGATCAGCAAAGGGAATTCTGCGGACGCAAACGAGGGCAACCAGGACAGCAATCAATAAGAAAGGAGTAATTAAAAAATGGCTAAAGATAAGAAGAAGAAAAATTATAAAGACGAAGAAGAAGAATTAGACGAAGAAACAGGCGACGATTTTGATGATGATAATGGTGATGATGAATCTTCTGATAAAAAATATAGTCGGCAAAAAAGTTCGAGAAATTTCCGCCGGTTCAATCGCCGGCGTCAGTATCAATCCGTTCCTGCCTATATTGATTGGAAAGATGTAGATTTCCTGTCCCGGTATATTCCCGAACGCGGAAAAATAATGCCGCGGCGGATTTCAGGTGTTTCGGCGAAGGATCAACGCCGGTTAGCCCGGGCGATCAAACGTGCAAGAGTTATGGCTTTATTGCCGTATGTTTCAGACTAATGAGGAGGCAATTAAAAAAATTATGGCTAATACAAATGTTTTATTAAAAGTAGATTTGGATAATCTCGGCGGACGCGGCGAAGTCGTCAGCGTGAAGTCGGGTTATGCCCGTAATTATTTACTTCCTCGCGGTTTTGCGATCCTGGCGACGAAAGGAAATGTCAAACAGGTTGAACAAGAACGCAAAATGCTTCTGAAAAAAGCGGCTGAAGAAAAATCAACGGCTGAACTTCAATTGGAAGAGATGAAATCGCTTTCTTTGAACTTCGAAAGAATGGCGGGCGAAAGCGGTACGCTGTTCGGTTCGGTCACTTCAATGGATGTTGCTCAGGCATTGGAAGATAAGGGATATGAAATCGACCGCCGCAAAATTATTTTGAAAAGTCCGATCAAGGAACTCGGCGAATATACGATTCCCGTAAAACTTCATCGCGAAGTTACTTTGGAATTGCCGATCACGGTTTCCCTGGAAGGCGAGGCGATTCAGGAAACCCTGGCCGGCGATACGGAAATTGCCGATGAGGTTTTGGAAGCAAGAGGCGAAGTGCCGGGTGAAACAAAAACTGAAGAAACAGCCTCAACTGAAGAGGAAGAATAAAATTTCAGAACAATTTCAAGACAAACTTTGAGAGTTTTCAGAGTTTGGAGTATCATCTAAAGACTGCATAATTTTTCCGAAAATTTTGCAGTCTTTTTTTCCACAATTTTTGGCAGAAAATCACCGAACAAAATTAAAATTCCGGTAAAAAAAATTATGGTAACTCCGAATCCCGAACTTGCCCGCGACCAATACTTAGAAAAACCTTTGCCATCGAGCGAAGAAAGCGAGCGGGTGATTCTGGGGGCGATTTTACTCGACAACGCTTTGATCTCGCAGGCGGTCGAACTTTTAAAACCGGAAGATTTCTATTCGCCGCGAAACCGCAAAGTATTTACCGCAATGCTCAATCTGTTTGAAAAAAACGAGCGGATCGACCCGATTCTGATCGGCGAAGAATTAAAAAAAGAAGGACAGCTTGAAGCCATCGGCGGAATCGCCGCGATCACCAACTATACTTACGGACTGCCGCATTTTTCCAATATTCAGGATTATGCCAAAGTCGTCGGCGATAAGGCGATCGTCAGAGGTTTGATCAAGGTTTGCAATCAGATCACCAGCAAAGCACTTGCCGAAGAAGACGATGCGAAGGAAATTCTCGATGAAGCCGAACGAATGATCTTCGCTTTAGCAGATGAAAAAAATCGGCAGGGGTTTGCTCATATCAAACCCGTTGCCGAGGACGTTCTCCATAAGGTCAAGGAATATTCCCTACGGGAAACGCACGCCCTGACCGGGCTGGCGACTGGTTTCAGAGACCTCGATCAAATGACCTCCGGTCTGCAGCCGGCCGATCTAATCATCGTCGCCGCCAGACCATCGATGGGAAAAACGGCCTTATGTCTCACTCTGGCACAAAATTCGGCTCTTCAGGAAAATGCAACGGTTGCATTTTTTTCTTTGGAAATGTCTAAGGAACAACTTGTTATGCGGATGCTCAGTTCGGAAGCGAGAGTCAATGCCCACAGATTCCGGACAGGTTATCTATCAAAGGAAGAGTGGGGCAGATTGGCCGAATCCATCGGTTTGCTGTCGGAAACAAAGATATTTATTGACGATACGCCCGGCATATCCGTTTTGGAAATGCGGGCAAAGGCCCGGAGATTGGTGGCCGAGCAGAAAAAACTCGATCTGATCATTGTGGATTATTTGCAACTGATGTCAGGGTCGAAGAGAACCGAATCCAGGCAACAGGAAGTCTCGCAAATTTCAAGGGAATTAAAGGGATTGGCCAAGGAATTAAATGTTCCGCTGATCGCCCTTTCACAGCTTTCAAGAGCACCCGAAGCCAGAAATCCGCCGAAACCGATGCTTTCCGATTTAAGAGAATCCGGATCTTTGGAGCAAGACGCAGATGTTGTTGCATTTATTTACAGAGAAGAATATTATGCAAAAGACCCGGAAAATCTTGATGATGAGAAAAAGAACGTGGCGGAAATTTTGCTGATGAAGCAGAGAAACGGCCCGGTCGGAACGGTTAAGTTGGCATTTTTAAAAGAATTCACGAGATTTGAAAATTATTTCGGCGGATAGGAATTTGATAAAATTTTACTGGAGTTTTTTATATGAAAATAGCATTAAATGGTGCGACGACAATGCACGCGGATTTGGAAACGGATATCAGAGCGGCGAGTGAAGCCGGATTTGAATTGATCGAAATTTGGGCGGCGAAATTGCGTGAATTTTTGAAAACGAAAACGACCGACGATCTCAAACAACTTTTGGAACAATCCAGTCTTGAGCCGTATTCGATCAACTCGATCGAGCATATAACATTCAGAAATGACGAAGATTATGCGGAGATAAAAGCCGAATGTGAAGAGCTGTGCGGCATTGCCGAGGAGATAGGTTGTAAATATGTGGTCGTAGTTCCGGGCAAATTGCCGGAAAATGCAACAAAAGAAGAGATCATCGAAGAATCGGTGAATGTATTGAATGAACTCGGAGATATTGCCGAAAATCATAATGTTTCGCTGGCGTTTGAATTTCTCGGGCAAACGGATTGTTCGGTGCAGACGCTCGATCTTTGTAATGAGATCGTTGAACGGGTGAACCGGGAAAATATCGGAAACGTGATTGATACATTCCATTTCTACGCCGGAAACTCTACGTTCGAGGCGATCGAGAAAATGAATCCCGAAAAGCTTTTTATTTTTCATATCAACGATGCCGAAAATCTTCCGAAAACGGACTTGACCGATGCTCACAGACTTTATCCCGGCGAAGGAATTCTGCCGATCAGGGAAATAAAAGAAAAATTTGATGAGATCGGGTATGACCGTATGGTTTCGATCGAGATATTTCGTCCCGAATACTGGAATGAAGACCCGTTTGAGGTGGCCAGAAAAGCCAGACGGGCGACGATGGATGTGTTGGGAATCGAAAGCTCGGCGGCGGGCGGGATTTGGTAAATACTTGTTTAAGATTCAAAGTTCAGGATTTAAGATTTTGTTCTTGAAATTTTTTAATCCTGAACTTTGAATAACGACGCGAATGGATAAAGTAAAAATCGGAATCATCGGAACGGGTTATATCGGAAATGTTCACGGACGAATATATTCGGGATTTGAAAATGCAGAAATTTCGGCACTTTTTGATATTGTTCCCGAAAAGGCTCAAAAAACAGCCAGGACTATCGGCGGAAAAATTTGCGATTCGAGGGAAGAGTTATTTGAAAATTGCGAAGCGGTTTTAGTTTGTACGCCGAATAAGACACATTTTGAAATCGCATCGGATGCGGTCGCCCACGAAAAACACGTTTTTTGCGAAAAACCTTTTGCGATCGGCATCGGGGACGCGAAAAAATTACTTGACACCGCAAACAACGGTAAAGGTGTTTTTCAGGTCGGTCACAATCGCCGGTTCGCTCCGGTCTATGCCAGGTTGAAAGAAATGTTGGGCAAAGACAATGCCCATTCGGCTCATATAAAGATGAACCGGGGCGAGTTGAAAAATCCCGTCTGGACCGGTGATGTAAATGTGACGGGCGGATTTTTGTATGAAACGACGATCCATCTTTTTGATATGTGCCGTTTTCAATTCGGCGAAATCGAAGAATTAGTTGCTTACGGATCACAGCACGAGTATCCGGAATTGGATGAATTCTCGATACTCTTTAAATTCAAAAACGGTTTTCATTGCACTTTCGCTTCATCTTCCGATGCGAGTTGGCATTTTCCGTTTGAACGCATCGAGGTCTTTTGTCATCATCGGACGATCATGACGCAGGAGATGGAACATCTGATTGATTCAAAGGGTATGGACGCGAACTTTGAAACGTATTCGTGGGCAATGACGGAAAAGGAAGAACGTTGGGGGTATGTACAGGAAGACAAAGCTTTTATCGAATCAATCATCGAAGCTAAAGAACCGCCCGTAACGGCTTTTGATGGTTTTAAATCGGTCGAACTGGTAGAATCGGTTTATAAAGCCGTCAAAACAGGTGAAAAGATTCGGTTTGAATAAATCCGAAATGTGAACTATTATTCAGGTTCTCCGTAGAATTATTTGAGGAAAAGATATGATACGTTGTCAAAATTGCGGACATAATAATTCTGATACCGGCAATTTTTGCCGGTTTTGCGGGGCGAAGTTCCTCCCAAACCGGAACGATTATCAAAGCGATTATGAAAAAGTTCCGCCGCGTCCGTATTCCTGGCAAACCGATGAATTACAGTTAAAAAAACATTCAGCCCGCAAGACTCAGCAAATCAACCGGGTGCAACCTGTGGCTAATAATCGCTTCAATACCAATCAACCATTAGTTTCGCCTAACCAAAATCAGTCACTTCAGCCGCAATATCAAAATCAGCTTTCAAGCGGCTATCATTGTCCTTTTTGCAATACCAATTCGATGCCGTTGGTTGTAAAGAAGGTTTCTGCGGCAGGATGGGCGGTATTTGCCGTTCTGCTCGTAACTACTTTTATATTTTTCTGGATCGGACTTTTGATGCAGGAAGAAAGAAGAATTTGTCCGGTTTGCAATATGCGGGTCGGTTAAAAAAAGCTAACTTTTCCAAAAACATTAAAATCGTTTCTTTTTATAATAATAACCGTTCGGATGTTCTATTCTGATTTCGGGATTTGTGCTGAGAACCTCAACCTTATGCCAGCCTTTATCCATATGAGTGGAAAGATAGGTTAAGGCAAACTGACGGTTTAACGCCAAACCCAGATCGCGGAAAAACGGCTGAAATGTCACCGGTGTAAATGTGCCTTGAAAAAAGGCTTTACCGCCCGTTTCTTTGGAGAGTTTGGCAAGTGAGCTTTGACCGTTAAGAATCAAACGGGAATTGCCGTTATCGGTCAAGGAAGCGGCGGCATAAAATGAATAGACAGCAACGCCGTTTCTTTGAGCGGCTAAAATGGCACGATCCAGATCGTTACTCAGCCCAGGCGTAGAGCTTTCGATTCCGTTGGAAACATCCAAACCGTCGGAAAGTAATAAAATAGCTCGTCGTCCGTTCGGTTGTCCTTCAAATCTTTTGATGGCGTCAATCACGCCGTCGTATGGGTTTCGCGGTGCTACGGCTTCGTTGCCGATGATCACTCTGATAGAGTCAGATGCTTTTTCCAAATTGTTTGTAAACTTTTGTCGGATCTGCAGTTTTCCCGAACGCAGATACGCCACCATAACGCGGGAATCTTGCGGCAATCCGGTAATAAAATTCTTGATGTCCTTTAATTGAAGATTGACATTGGAATTCAGATCATCCTGAATCAGCACGGCTAGAGCGAGCGGTGTACTGCTGACGCTCCGGATCGAAAGAATTTCCTGCACGTCATCATCTTCTTTGACGATGATTTGGCCGGCTTCAACAAATTCCGATGCCTGTTTGTTTTGTAATTCCTCTTTCGTAAAAATCGAGATCGGAATCGTCATCACCCGGACATCATCCTGTTGATTTTGCTTCTGTTTTGTTTGGGCAAAATTTGTGCTGAAAAGTAACAGAAAAATCAAAGTAAAAAAAGATAGTTGTAGAAAATTTCTCATAATTATCTGCCTATGGTTTTTATTTTACTAAATTCTTTTGTTTAATGATACAACGATTTAAAACAATTGCTTTGGAATATGATGCAGTGAATTTGAATTAAGTTTGTAGAATATGTATTGTAAATTCAAATAATGAGCGATTTAGTAACGTCCGGACACGAAATAACCAAAAAAGACATATCAAAAGATCGGCGTTTAAAAGTAGCGGCGGCGGCTTTACCGGTCGGATTATCGGTGGTTCCGGCCTCGATACTTTTTGTCCTTTCCTTTATCTTCGGCACGACTCCGCCGGTCGCTGCACTGTTTATATTTTTCAGTCTGGTAACCCTGATCGGAGGATTTATTCTCGGCGGTATCGGCTCGATCGGAACGCTTGTGTATCGTTCGCGGTGGCTGGCCCAAGTCCGCGAAAGAGTGGCGATCGACGGCATCAAAGCCAACGAAGTCGAATGGTTCAAAAATGAATTAAAAAGTGAAGAGAAAAGGGCTTTAAGAGAGATTAAAAATAGAAATTTGCTTCTCGCCGATGCCTAT
>JBGTRS010000253.1:0-6797 GCA_041940665.1 Pyrinomonadaceae bacterium
GGATTGAATTAAATCGTCCGTCAAATCCTGATTGTAAAGCGGTTCGCCGTCGCCGATCGTATATGCGTGATCGAAGGTAACTTCCGGCACGAACGGATCGTGATAGACGACTTCCGCCCCTTTTGAACGCAGAAGATCAATGACGGACAATGCCGGAGATTCACGCATATCGTCAATATCGTTTTTATACGCTACGCCTAAGATCAGGATTTTTGAACCGTTGACGGCCTTTTTATCTTCATTTAAAGCATCCGTCACAAGTTTAACGACATATTTCGGCATCCCCGAATTTACTTCTTCCGCCAAGGTTATGAACTGCGAATCGAAACCGTGCTGACGGGCTTTCCACGACAGATAATGCGGGTCGAGCGGAATGCAGTGTCCGCCAAGACCGGGACCGGGATAAAACGCCATAAAGCCGAACGGTTTTGTATCGGCGGCCCGGACGACTTCCCAGGTGTCAATGCCGAGCGTGTTGCAGAGCTTGGCCATCTCGTTGGCCATTCCGATATTTATTGCCCGAAATGTGTTTTCCCAGAGTTTGCAGGCTTCGGCGACTCTTGAAGACGAAACGGAATGAACCTCGTTGACAATTTTTGAGTATAGCAAAGACGCGGCTTCGGTCGAATCTTCACCGACTCCGCCGACAACCTTCGGAATATTATGCGTTTGAAATTGCGGATTGCCGGGATCAACCCGTTCGGGCGAAAAGGCGAGCAGAAAATCCTCGTTCAATTTGAAACCGGCCTTTTCAAACATCGGTTGCAAAACCTCATCGGTCGTGCCGGGATAGGTCGTTGATTCCAGAATGACGAGCTGACCTTTGTGCATATAGGCGGTGATCTCTTTACCCGCCGCCAGGATGTATGACATATCCGGGTCTTTCGTTTTTCTAAGCGGCGTCGGGACGCAGATGATGATGACATCGCATTCGGCAAGTTTTGAAAAATCCGTCGTGGCGGACAATTTTCCGCTGGCCAGACATTTTTGGACGTCTTCGGACGGAACATCAACGATGTAAGAATTGCCGGCATTGATCGCGTCAACCTTTTTCTGGTCAACCTCAAAACCGATTCCCTGAAAGCCCTCGTCGCAAAATTCGACGATGAGAGGCAAACCGACGTAACCCAAACCGATTACGCCTATACACGCACTTTTTTCCTCAATAAGATTTTTTAGATGGTCTTTTATCATGTGTTTTTTGTTATAAATAATAGATTTTTTATTTTGCAAAGAGGTTTTTGATCGGACACAAAGTTTTTCTTATCCTTTGCAAAGTTTAGATTAAGCCAAGCCAAAAGCATAGTCAATATTTAATGACATTTGTTCACCGGTTTGTGATATACTGTGTTTGGTAAAAAATCCCTCTTCTTTTACCGCTTCCAAAATTCTTTCAGATCGATAAAAAAAATCCCGTTTATGAATTTCCAGGTCAGTTCTACCAACTCAGTCGTAAAAGCAATTGCCGAAGGAACGGCACCGAAACCGGCACAAATGGCGGCGGCTCGCGGAGTTTTGCCTCTGCCGCAGGCCGACCTCCTTGAAGCACTTGTCATCCTTGCCCGGAATGAAGATGCCGAACTATCATCGGCGGCGGAAAAAACGCTCAAATCTCAGGAAAGCGATAAACTCAAAAGCGTTATTTCATCCGAAGAAGTTGCTCCGCAGGTTCTGCATTATTTCGCCACGCAGGAGACGCTTTCGCAGGACGTCTATGAAGCGGTCATCTCAAATCCGAAAACGCCGTATGAAGCGATCATCCGATTTGCCCGGCACTCTTCGAACGGCGAACTGTTGGAAGCCTTGTCCTATAATCAACAGCTTTTGATCAAAACTCCGGCGATCATTGATGCGATCATGGCCAATCCGTACCGGACAGCGGAAGCCGAAAGACGGGCGGCGGAGACCAAACGCGAGTTTTTTGAAAAAGAACGCGGAGCCGAGCAGATCGCCAAAGAACTAAGGGCTCAGGGCAAAGAAGCGGCGGCAGAATTTATCGAAGAAGCGGAATTTGCGGGTGATTTAGACGAAACAAAAATTGACGACGCCCTTTTTCTCGCCGAACTCATCGAAGTTCCCGACGCCGACACGGACGACAGCTGGCTTTCGCTCGAATACATCGAGGAAATCTACGAAGAAACCGACGAACAGAAACAAGCCGCGATCGGCAAGATCATGGGCGAGATGAGAACCGAAAGCGACGGCGAAATCTCCAATGAACGAGTTTCGATGATCAGCCGGATTATGAAAATGAGTATGAAAGACCGCGTGAGAATGGCGATGAAAGGCAACCGCGAAGCCCGCAACGTACTCATCCGCGACCCGAACCGCGTCGTTGCCCAGGCCGTCATTCAAAATCCGAAATTAACCGAGCAGGAAGTCGAAACGATCACCAAAATGCGAACCGTTCCCGAAGATGTTCTTCGTCAGATCGCCGTCAATAAACAATGGGCAAGAAATTACGTCATCATTCATAATCTCGCTCTCAACCCGCGAACTCCCGTGGGCAATGCGATGAGTATTCTGCCGCGTCTGCAACTCAGAGACCTGCTTTCAATGTCCAAAAACAAAAACGTGCCGGACGCCATCCGCCGCCACGCCTTGCGTTTGGGAAATGCCAGAGCGGGAAGATAGTTTCATTGAACATTGATCATTTATCATTGACCATAGTTTTTTATATTTATCAATTTTGTTATTTATCGAGAAGATACACTTCAAAAATAAAATTTGATAAATGTTCAATGATAAATGATAAATGTCAAAGGAACTCTCCGATTCTGCCTGTTTTAACGAATGACCCCGCCATATCGGTTACAGTGTGACTGGCCGCACCGAGCCAGAGACCTGCAAAGATCGCGTAAAATGTGTATTCTCCGAAGTTTTGGCGGACGAAGACGCCGATCTGTTCCCAGTTTTTTGTAAACTCGAAAAGATGCGGGATGTCGCCGCCAAGATAGGTTGAAGCGAGAAAAGTAATCAGAAAAGAAAGCAAGGTCAGGATGCCGACAAAATAGACGACCCGCAGGAATGTCCCGAAAATAAGTCCGTGCGACCAGCGTGAGCGGTGTTTGAAAAACACCTTATACGGATACCACAAGACTTTGAAAATTCCCCAGCGGGTATATTGTTTGGAGAGCGTATCGAGATCGGGACCGAACATCAAACCGCCGAATAGAAAGGTAAAAGTTACGATCGTCGCCAGCGGAATGTTTTCGGTAATTTTCCAAACCGCCGCCCAGACCGGTGCGGTCAAAAGAAATGTTACGGCATCGTGCGTTTTTCCTGAAGGCATAGATGGATTTGCGATTGGTCGTTTTGGTTAAGAAAACTTCCGCTGAAGATTATAACGCAGTTTATAAACCATCGTCCAAAAATTACTGCGGAACTGATAAAAATCTTAGTTTTTGCTAGAATTCCTTTTGTATCGAAATGCAAAACTTCTGGCAAAAATTAAGGACGACGCTCGAAATGATCAAATTCGAGCATACTCTGTTCGCTCTGCCGTTTGCGTTTCTCGGTGCGGTGCTGGCGGCCAACGGTCTGCCCACCTGGTGGCAAATCTTGTGGATCACGGTCGCCATGGTCGGAGCGAGAAGTGCGGCGATGAGTTTTAACCGAATTATTGACCGCAAAATTGATGCGGAAAATCCGCGAACGGCAAACCGCGAACTGCCGAGCGGAAAACTTTCGGTCGAATTTGCCTGGGCTTTTATGATCGCGTCGTGCCTTATATTTTTTCTCGCCGCGTTTATGCTCAACCGCTTGACGCTTATCTTATCGCCCGTCGCCCTTTTGAGCATTCTCGGCTATTCATACGCGAAAAGATTCACATCATTTGCCCATCTCATTTTGGGCTGGGCTTTGGCGATCGCTCCGACGGGTGCCTGGATCGCCGTTCGCGGCACGCTTCAATCGGAAATTCCGCTTCTTTTATCGCTTCTTGTGATGATGTGGACTGCGGGTTTTGACGTTCTATACGCCTGTCAGGATTACGAATACGATAAACAAAAAGGCTTGCGTTCGATTCCCGCCCGCTTTGGAATAAAAGGAGCTTTATGGATCGCCCGGCTTTTTCATTTTCAGGCCTTTATCGTTTTGCTTCTGCTCTATTTCATTACGGATTTGGGCTGGCTGGCTTTGCTCGGAGTTTTAGCGACGGGAGCATTGATGATCTATCAGCATTCGCTCGTTAAACCGAATGATCTGTCAAAAATGAACGCCGCATTTTTTACCGCTAACGCTTTTGTCAGTGTAATTCTTTTGATAACTTTCGGTGGTGCGGTTTTTGTTTGTAAATATTATCAATAATGAAAATCCCAACTTTACAAGGAATTATCAAACGCAGAATTTTGGTCAACTATCGGGCTGAACCGTCCGCTATTCAAAAAATTCTGCCGAATGGATTTCGTCCGAAACTGCACAAAGGAAAAGCGATTGCCGGCATTTGTCTGATTCGGCTCGAACATATTCGCCCGAGACATATTCCCAATCTCATCGGCATTTCGAGCGAAAACGCTGCTCATCGAATTGCTGTTGAATGGGACGAAAACGGCGAAACAAAAGAAGGCGTTTTTATCCCAAGAAGAGATACCGATTCGCTTTTAAACAGAATTGCGGGCGGAAGAATTTTTCCGAGCGAACATCACAAAGCCGTATTTGAGATCAAAGAAAACAATGGCGAAATAGATTTTGCGATGGAATCTGCCGATCAAGCAACCTTTGTCAAACTACACGGAAAAATCTCGGACGCATTTCCCGACACCTCTATTTTTACTTCCTTGAAAGAAGCATCCGATTTTTTTGAAAAAGGCTCGCTCGGTTATTCGACCAATAAAACCGACACGAATCTTGACGGCGTGATCCTGCAAATTGAGGATTGGAAAGCTGTTTCGCTTGAAATAGATTTTGTCGAATCGAGTTTTTACAATGACGAAACGATTTTTCCGAAAGGCTCGGTCGAATTCGACCACGCACTTTTAATGCGAAATATCGAACACGAATGGCATTCGGCGGAAAATTTTGAGTTAAAATAAATCACTTCGCAAACTCGATCAGGTCCCACAGATTGCCGTATAGATCTTCAAAAACCGCCACCGTTCCGTAAGTTTCCGTTTTCGGTTCTCTGACGAAACTGATGCCCCGTTCAATGAGCTTTTTGTAATCCCGCCAAAAATCGTCCGTTTCCAAAAACAAAAAAACGCGGCCGCCCGTCTGATTTCCGATGCGGCTTTTTTGTTCTGCTCCGACGCCTTTTGCCAGTAAAAGAGAGCAAGAGCCGTCTCCTTGCGGAGCGACCACAACCCAGCGTTTATCTTGCTCGGGTTGGTATGTGTCTTCGATCAACTGAAAATCGAGTTTTTTCGTATAAAACCCGATGGCTTCGTCATAATCCTCTACAACCAGAGCGATATGGGCGATTCTCTGTTTCATCGAATTATTTCAATTCTTTCGGCGGCGATTGCCAGAGGATATGGATGATCTTCCATTTGCCGTCGTATTTCGCAAGGTGCATATAATCAATTCCCCAAGCGGCGGTAACTTTCGCACTCGCCGTCTGATCGGCGACATCCAAAACTTCAACCTCTTTAACGGCATCTTTCGCAATGCGTTTTCCTTCTACATTGTAAGTTGCCGCCAGTTTATGGAGCTGGTCATAATTCATCGGCGTCGGCATATATTTATCTTCCTGCCGGTAAAAACCGAACTTGACCAAATCCTTATGAACGCTCCGTTCGATGAGTTCCGGTTTGACATCATAAACGGCATCGAGATAATCCATCGCCGCTTGATAGACAGCCTTCGTTTCCGATTCTTTCGTCTGTGCCTGAACCGCGATTGATAAAGCCAAAATAAGTGCAAAAAGACCGATAACTTTTGTTTTCATTGATTTTTCTCCTTGGATGAATGGTTTGAAAGGTAAAACGTATCTTATTAAAATAAAGTTTCTTTAAACGCCGGAACGCAAAACCTTCCTCGTTTGCAAGCGTGTGGCAACACGCTGACTTGCCTTATCATTTGTCAACCTGATTTTCATATAGTCCATTTTCAAACGCTATCGAGTTTGTGCAAACGAGGAAGGTTTTGCGTTCCAGTCATTAATCTTTATAAACTTTCCCGCCTTTCATCACAAAACTTATGTTTTCCAGAGCATTGACATTTTGCAGAGGATCGTCTTTGACGGCGATGATGTCGGCGTATTTTCCGACCTTGATCGAACCGACCCTGTCTTTCCAACCCAAAAGATCAGCGGCGTTGATGGTGGCGGCCTGGATTGACTGCATCGGCGTCATTCCCCATTTCGTCATAAAGGAAAATTGCCTGGCATTAAGCCCGTGCGGAAAAACTCCGGCGTCCGTTCCGAAAGCGACTTTGACGCCTGCCCGGACAGCCTTTTGAAAGTTCTCGCGTTGAGCCTGCCCGACTATTCTTTCTTTGGCAAGGATCTGTTCGGACGCTCCGAATTTGGCGTATTCGGTCAGAATGTAATCGCTGACATAGACGTCGGCGACCAGGTAAACGCCCTTCTCCTTCATCAGACGGATGCCTTCCGCATCTATCAGACTGCCGTGTTCGATGGAATCAACGCCGGCTTTGAGAGCCATTTTTATCGCTTCCGCCCCGTGAGCGTGGGCGGCGACCTTGCGTTCCCACAGATGTGCCTCGTCAACGATGGCGTTCATTTCTTCCTGCGTATATTGCGGGGCGGCGACGCTGTCTTCACCGCTCAAAACTCCGGCACTTGCTCCCATTTTGATGACTTCCGCTCCCATTTTGACGAGATACCGCACCTTTTTGCG